>NZ_JBHXFA010000015.1:0-19712 GCF_042724175.1 Streptomyces sp. NPDC127084 | reverse complement strand
AACTTATGCGGGCGCCGCGCGGGTACCGCCCCCGCCGTGTACTCGGCGACGGCGGACTACGTGGAGCTTCCGGAGAACCCCGCCTCCCTCGTGGAGGCGATGGTCGAGGGGCTGCGCGCCTCCACCGGCACCGAGCGGGTCGCCCAGATCCGCAAGGAGCTCCAGGAGACGATGGACGCCAACGTGATGGTGTTCCGTACCGAGCAGACCATCAAGACGGCCGTCGAGAAGATCGCCGAGCTGCGCGAGCGCTACAAGAACGTGTCCATCCAGGACAAGGGCAAGCGCTTCAACACGGACCTGCTGGAGGCCATCGAGCTGGGCAACCTGCTCGACCTGGCCGAGGTCATGGCCGTCTCGGCGCTGGCTCGCAAGGAGTCCCGCGGCGGTCACTACCGCGAGGACTTCCCGAACCGCGACGACGTCAACTTCATGCGCCACACCATGGCGTACCGCGAGGTCGGCGCCGACGGCTCCGAGACCGTGCGTCTCGACTACAAGCCCGTCGTCCAGACCCGCTACCAGCCGATGGAGCGTAAGTACTGATGGCAACCCCCGTACTCGAGAAGTCGGACGCGATCCCGGCCAGCCCCGCGTCCCCGTACATCACGGTCACGTTCCGGATCCGCCGCTTCAACCCCGAGGTCTCGGCCGAGGCGGAGTGGCAGGACTTCCAGATCGAGATCGACCCCAAGGAGCGGGTGCTCGACGGCCTCCACAAGATCAAGTGGGACGTCGATGGCACGCTGACCTTCCGGCGCTCCTGCGCGCACGGCATCTGCGGCTCCGACGCGATGCGGATCAACGGCAAGAACAGGCTCGCCTGCAAGACGCTGATCAAGGACATCAACCCGGAGAAGCCCATCACGATCGAGGCCATCAAGGGCCTCACGGTCCTCAAGGACCTGGTCGTGGACATGGAGCCGTTCTTCCAGGCGTACCGGGACGTCATGCCGTTCCTGGTCACCACCGGCAACGAGCCGACGCGTGAGCGCCTGCAGTCCGCCGAGGACCGCGAGCGCTTCGACGACACCACCAAGTGCATCCTGTGCGCGGCGTGCACGTCGTCCTGCCCGGTCTTCTGGAACGACGGGCAGTACTTCGGCCCGGCCGCGATCGTCAACGCGCACCGTTTCATCTTCGACTCGCGTGACGAGGCCGGGGAGCAGCGCCTGGAGATCCTCAACGACCGCGACGGTGTGTGGCGCTGCCGTACGACCTTCAACTGCACGGACGCCTGCCCGCGTGGCATCGAGGTCACCAAGGCGATCCAGGAGGTCAAGCGGGCGCTGATCACGCGCCGCTTCTGAGCCGGCGATCGCACCAGCGCCCGGGAGCACCTGGGGGCAGGGCAGCGCTCAAGGGCCCGTTTCTGTACGCTCACCGTACGGGAACGGGCCCTTTGCCATTGCCGTTTGCCATTGATCGATGTTGCGTGAGAGCGGGGAGCAGATGAGCGCGCCGAACCCCTACCAGGAAAACGGCGACTACCAGTGGGGACCATCGCAGCCTCCGGGCACACCCGAGTACGCCGGCCCCGCATACGGCTACCCCCACACCGAGCCCGGCTACGGCTATCCGCACACGCTGCCCGCGGTTCCGGGCGCTCCGGGGGCTCAGGGTGCGCCGGGGATGCCGCTGCTGTCGCTCGGGGACATCACGGTGCTCCAGGACTCGATCATCACCCCGGTGGGCACGCTCCCCCTCAAGGGCGCGGTGTGGAACGTCACCGACATGTCCCGCACCGAGGAGAAGATCCCCACGGCGGGGATCGTGCTGGCGGTGATCTTCGCGATCTTCTGCCTGCTGGGCCTGTTCTTCCTGCTGATGAAGGAGAAGGTGACCACGGGCTTCATCCAGGTGAGCGTGAGCAGCGGTGGCCGCCACCACACCACGATGATCCCCGCGGCGGGCCCGCAGACCATCCAGTGGGTCATGGGGCAGGTCAACTACGCCCGCGCGCTGAGCGTCTGAGCCTTACCCGCTAGGGAGCGTCCCAGGCGGCACCACCGCGTTCCTCCGCGACGACCATGATGCGGCGCAGCATGTCGTTGAGGAGTGCGCGTTCGTCCTTGCCGAGCACGCCGAGCAGGCGTTCCTCCTCGTGACCGAGGACGTCCATGGCTCCCAGCCAGGTCGCCTTGCCCTCGGGTGTGAGCTCCACGACGACCCGTCGCCGGTCGGTGGTGGACGGTGTGCGGCGGATGAAGCCGCGGCGTTCCAGGGCGCCGAGGCGACCGGTGACGGACGCGGGGGCCAGGTCGAGGTCGGCGGCGAGGTCGGAGGGTGTTGCGGTGCCGCCGCGGCCGGCGAGTTTGTGCAGGGTGTCGAACTCATGGCGTTCCAGGTCGAAGTCGGCGAGCGACTTCTCGCGGACCCTGCGGAAGTGGACGGAGAGCTTCTTCATGCGGGTGACCGCGCCCTCGATGTCCGGGTCGAGCGCGGGGAGCACGGGCAGCCAGCGCGCCACGTGGTCATCGGTCCAGTCGCGGGGCCCGGCGGCAGCCGCGCGCACGGCCCCGGACTCCGGCGCGGACTCGGGCGCGGGCGCAGACTCAGGCTCGTCCATGCGGTGATCGTACGCTCCGGCCGCCCTATCAATATTTCGTTGCCAAATTATTTGGAACCGAAATACATTGACGATCATGCCACCACATCCGCACACCCCGCACCCCTTGCGGTCCCGCTCCTTCCGGCTGCTGTTCGCCGGGCGGACGCTCTCCCAGCTCGGCGACGCGGTCGTCCCGGTCGCTCTCGCACTCGCCGTACTCCAGGCCACCGGCTCCACCGCCGCGCTCGCGCTGGTGCTGACCTGCGCGATGGTGCCGAGCCTGCTCCTGCTGCCGCTCGGCGGCGTACTGGGCGACCGGTTCGACGCCCGAAGGATCGCCCTGACCACCGACCTCGTACGCTGCGCCACACAGCTGCTCGTCGGTGCCCAACTGCTGAGTGATGAACCCCGGCTGTGGGTGATCGCCATTGCCGAGGTGATCGGCGGCGCCGCCTCCGCGTTCGCCATGCCGACGGTCTCACCACTGGTCGCGGGCACGGTGAAGGACGGTCAGCTCCAGCGCGCCAACGCCGCGATGGGGGCCGCACGGAGCGCCGCCAGGCTGAGCGGACCGGCCTTGGGCGGACTGCTCGTGCTCACCTGGGGCCCCGGCTGGGCCTTCGTACTCGACGGGGCGAGCTTCGCGTTGAGCGCCGCACTGCTGGCCGCCGTACGGGTGCGCCATGTCCCTGTACCTCGGCGGTCACTGCTCGCCGACCTCCGCGAGGGCTGGGGCGAGATGCGCAGCCGCGACTGGTACTGGTCCAGCCTGATCGCCCACTCGGCGTGGAACGGGGCGGCGGCGGTACTGATGACCCTCGGTCCCGCGATCGCCGTGAACGAGCAGGGCGGTGAGGGCGTTTGGGTCGCCATGCTCCAGACCGGGGCCGTCGGTCTGCTGCTCGGCTCACTGCTCGCCGGCCGCGCCCGGCCGCGCCGGCCGGTGCTGGCGGCGAATCTGGGGCTCGCCACCTACGCCTTGCCGCTGCTGCTGATGGCCGCTTCCGCACCGTGGCCCCTGACCATCGCCGCGTACGGGATCGCCCAGGCCGGCCTCGGCTTCCTGTCCCCCGTGTGGGAGACCACGGTCCAGCGGGCCATCCCGGCGCACGCACTCGCCCGCGTCACCTCGTACGACTGGCTGCTGTCACTGGCCGCGATGCCGCTGGGCTACGCGCTGGCACCGGTCGCGGCGGACGCGTGGGGCGCGCAGGTCCCGCTCACCGTCGCCGCGCTGACCGTCACGGTGGCGTGCCTGGCGACGGCGGCGGCACCCGGCGTACGGCGGCTGGGCACGGAACAGCCGACGGGCGGCGGCACGGGCGGCGGGAGCGGCACCTACAGCGCGGCCGGGGACGGGCAGCCGCGCTCGAAGAAGGTCTCCAGCGAGACGGTGGCCTGAGTTCCACTCACCCCGTCGATGGCGTACAGGCGCCTGAGCACGTCCTGGAGTTGCTCGGTCGTTCCGGTGCGCACCTTCACCAGGACCGCCGCGCTGCCCGCGGTGATGCGCGCCTCCTCGTTCTCCGGTATCGCGGCGAAGGCTCCCGCCGATTCGCCCATCCACGTCGAGGAGTCGACCATCACGATGGCCAGCACCCCGAGACCGAGCGCCCTGGGATCCGCGTCCACCGTCGTACGCGGATGACTCCGCGCTCGCGCAGCTTGCGGACGCGCTCATGGGCGGCACCGGCCGAGAGGCCGACCGCTTTGCCGAGGGCGGCGTACGCCTGCCCGGCGTCCTGCCGCAACAGGGTCAGCAGGGAGCGGTCGATGGCGTCCAGGCACCGCGACGGACTCGCTGTACTCACTGGTGGTGTCGGTTACGGGGACGAACCGGCTGCCGCGTAGGGCGATCTGACGCTCCATGGTGTTCCCTGGCGTCCAGGACCGGCACCGGGCGTGCAGGGGATTCAGGGCGGGCCGACGGGAGCGCCTGGAACACGACGGGCCGGCCGCGGGGTACGCGCCCGCGGCCGGGGGCGAGGTCGTCGCCTGGCCCCCGGCGTGGTGGCGCACCGATGGGTCAGCGGCTGGACAGTCCGCTGAGGAAGCCGGTGAGCAGTGCGGTGACCTCGTCGGGTCGCTCGAGTGAGGGGAGGTGACCGGCCCAGGGCAGCTCGACGCGGTCCGCTCCGGGGATGCCGTCGGCGAGCAGGGCGCCCATGGTGCGGAAGTCGTCCACGTCGTGGGCTGCCGTGACGACGAGGGTGCGGGCCTGGATGGCGGCGAGGTCGAAGGGCGGCTCGGGTGCGGCCTCCGCCGTCTCGACCGGCTCCTCAGCCGTTGCCGCCTCGGCCGCTGCCTGGGCCGCGTAGTAGGCGGCGAGCTGGACCTCGAACGCGTGCCGCTGCATGGCGCGTACGCGTTCACGCACCGGCTCGTCCGCCTCGGGGCCAAGCCATGTGGACACATTGAGCTCGACGGCGCCGTCGAGGTCGTCCGCCTCCAGCAAGGCGTTCTCGCGCCCCCCGAAATCCCTGAGCGCCGGACCGGGTTCGTAGCCGGGAAGCCCCGCGCAGAGCAGCACCAGTGCGTTCACCCGCTCGGGATGCCGGGCGGCGAACTCCACGGCGACCTGACCGCCATGGGACGCCCCGATCAGAGTGGCGCGCTTGATGCCGAGGTCATCCAGCAGGGCCAGTACGTCATCCGAGTCCTCGTACGGCCGCGCCTCCTCGGCCGGGGTCTCGCCGAAGCCCCGGAAGTCGCAGCGCACCACCTGGTGTCCGGATTCGGCCAGCACCTTCCATTGGGCGTCCCACATCCGCCGGTCGCAGACGGATGAATGGAGGAGCACCACTGCGGGGCCGTGCCCCGTCACATCATGCATAAGAGTCATCGGACGCGATTCAACCGCAACTCACGACGCACCGCACCCACGTATACCGCGCCCCGCATCACGCCCGGATCCGGCACCTCTCGCGCTCCGGGAAGCGGAACGGTCGCGGGCTCGACTTGAACACGTTCAAGAACAGGTCTACAGTCCATGACAACAGCCTTTTGAACACGTTCAAGGGAGGGTGGGGAATGGACCTCACTGTGCTCGCGTATGCCGTCTACCTGCTGATCAGCGTGGCGCTCACCGTCTGGGTGGCGCGCACGCTCAGCCGAAACGGACGCATATTCCTCGCCGATGTGCTGAAGGGGAACGAGAAGCTCGCCGACGCCGTCAACCACCTGCTGGTGGTGGGCTTCTACCTGGTCAACCTCGGCTTTGTCGCGCTCTACCTGAACCAGGACACCGCCGTCACCACCGCCCGCGGGGTCTTCGAGGCACTCTCGGTCAAGCTCGGCGTCGTACTGCTGGTCCTCGGGGTGATGCACCTGGGCAACGTCTACGTCCTCAACAAGATCCGCCGTCGCGGAATGATGGAGCGTGAGCAGACACCGCCCGTCCCGCCGCAGGGCTGGACCGGCACGGACGGCAAGGGCCCCTGGGCCGCACCCGCACCCGCCACGGGCGCGTGACGGGCCTCATGGGCGGCGTACCGGTGAAGCGGCTGACGGTTCTCTACGACGCGCGGTGCTCGCTCTGCGTACATCTGCGTCACTGGCTGATGCGGCAGCGGCAACTGGTCCCGCTGGACCTGGTGCCCGCCGCATCGGACGAAGCCAGACGCCGCTTCCCCGGCCTCGACCACGGGAGCACCCTGCGGGAGATCACTGTGGTCGGCGACCGCGGCCAGGTGTACCGGTCGACCGCGGCGTGGATCGTCTGCCTCTGGGCCCTGGCCGAGTACCGGCCCAAGGCCCACTGGCTGGCGACCCCGGCGGGCGCGCCCTTCGCCAAGGTCACCGTGCTGGCCGCCGCGAAAT
Source organism: Streptomyces sp. NPDC127084 (assembly GCF_042724175.1). Taxonomy (NCBI): domain Bacteria; kingdom Bacillati; phylum Actinomycetota; class Actinomycetes; order Kitasatosporales; family Streptomycetaceae; genus Streptomyces; species Streptomyces sp. NPDC127084. The sequence goes on along the minus strand of NZ_JBHXFA010000015.1, from coordinate 13,342 downwards.
ACCGGGAGGCCACCGCGCCTTCCTGCGCGGACGGGCAGTGCGAGGTCCCGGGCCGGCCCGGTTAGGCTCGGACACCGTGACCGACGCGAAGGCCCCCCACAACCCACCCGCCCCCCGGGGCGAGCACGAAAAGCCGCACGGCGAGCAGCGCCCCGGCAAGCGGCCCGCCGCGAAGCCGGCCAAGAGTGAGCAGACCCGGACGCTCATCCTTGAGACCGCCATGCGGCTCTTCCAGGAGCGTGGATACGAGAAGACCACCATGCGGGCCATCGCCAAAGAAGCCGGTGTGTCAGTCGGTAACGCCTACTACTACTTCGACTCGAAGGCGTCCCTGATCACCGGCTTCTACGACCGGATGACCCGTGAGCACGCCATCGTGACCGGGCAGCGCCTCCGGGGCGTGGACGACTTCGAGGAGCGCCTCCAGGTCGCGGTGGCGGCCTGGGTGGACTGCGCGCGCCCGTACCACGAGTTCGCGGCCCAGTTCTTCAGCACGGCTGCCGACCCGGAGAGCCCGCTGAGCCCCTTCTCGGACGAGTCCCACCCGGCTCGCGCACAGGCGGTACAGATCTTCCGGGACGTGCTGGGCGGCTCGAAGGTGGGCGCGAAGCTGGACGCGGAGTTGAGCGACCTGCTGCCGGATCTCCTGTGGCTCTACCTCATGGGTGTGGTGCTGTACTGGGTGTTCGACCGGAGCGAGGACACCGAGCGCACCCGGGCCTTCGTCCACAGGTGCACCCCGCTGGTGGCCCGCGCGGTCCGGCTGTCCCGTTTCAAGATCGTCCGTCCGCTGGTGCGTGACGCCGTGGATCTGATGCAGGAGTTCGTGGTGCCGAAGGTGCGCAGCGGCGTGGCCAAGTAGCCGAACAGGGGAAGAAGCCGGTCAGGCGGCGTACGCTCGGGGCCCATGGCTGAGCATCGGATGATCGACGTGAACGGGATCCGGCTGCACATCGCCGAGCAGGGCGAAGGCCCGCTGGTGGTGCTCCTGCACGGCTTCCCCGAATCATGGCACTCGTGGCGCCACCAGTTCGCCCCGCTGGCGGAGGCGGGCTTCCGGGTGGTCGCCCCGGACCAGCGGGGGTACGGGCGCAGCGATCATCCCGCCGACGTCGGCGCGTACAGCATCTTCCACCTGGTCGGTGACGTCGTCGGGCTGATCCAGGCCCTGGGTGAGCGGCAGGCATACGTCGTCGGGCACGACTGGGGAGCCCCGGTCGCCTGGCACACCGCCCTGCTGCGCCCGGACATGGTGCTCGGTGTGGCCGGCCTGAGCGTGCCCCCGGCGTTCCGAGGTCCGGTGCCACCACTGGCCGCCTTGAGGGAGATGTTCGACGGCCGGTTCTACTGGAACTACTTCGAACGCCCCGGCGCCGCGGACGCCGAGTTCGCGAGGGACCCGCGCACCACGCTGCGCAAGTTCTTCTACTCGGCTTCCGGCGACAACCCCTTCGTCAGCAAGCCGCCGCTGGTCGACCTCGAACGGGGCTGGCTCGCCGACATGGCCGACCCCGAGGTGCTGCCGCCCTGGTTCACCGAGGACGATCTCGACGCGCTCACCGAGAGTTTCTCCCAGGGCTTCACCGGCGCCCTCAACTGGTACCGCAACCTCGACCGCAACTGGGAGCTGACCGCCCCCTGGCAGGGCGCCCTCGTCACCAGGCCCGCCCTCTACGTCTACGGCGACCGCGACCCCGTACCGGCGTTCCCCGGAATGCCCGAATTCATCGAGCGTCTTCCCGCACTCATGCCGAACCTGCACCGCAAGCCCCTCAAGCTCGCCGGGTGCGGCCACTGGACCCAGCAGGAACGCCCGGCCGAGGTGAGTGAGGCGCTGCTCGATTTCCTCCGGGCGTGCTCCGGCTCCTGAGGCGCCCTGCCTCTCAGGTCCGTTGGGCAGGTGTCCGGCCTCGCCACCGGATCGCGTGTTTGACCGGGAACGTCAGCAGCCACGTGTACAGAGCCACTTGCGGGGCGACGGTGAACGCGACTACCACGGACGCCGCGCAGACCAGGGCGACCGAGCCCTGCTCCGTGACGACGGTCCTGCCCAGCCGGGCGGGAATGGGCCGGGCCTGGAGGTGCGCGTGCCGCCAGACTCTGGTGAACAGCGCGAGGTGCAGCAGGCTGAGCAGGGCTACGGTGGCCGCGTATGCGGACACGGCGAGCGGCTCCTCGCTGCCGTACTCGGAGAGCAGCGAGGTGGGGAACGGCAGCAGTGCCGCCGCGCCGAGGCCGGCCAGGGTCAGCCGGACGGTGAAGGTGTCGACCCTCCGTACCCGGTGCAGGATCTGGCGCTGGTCGCGCCAGAAGGCGCCCAGTACGCCGAAACTGAGCGCGTAGGCGGCGAGCTTCGGCCATACCTCGCTCATCTCGTGCCGGAAGCCCGCCGTGTCCAGGCCCTCGGGCACCGAGATGTCCAGCACCAGGAGCGTCATGGCGATCGCGTAGATCCCGTCGGACAGCGCGACAAGCCGCGCCGGGCTCTCCACATACCTGGACCCGGCCCCGTCCGCTGTACTGTCCGTGCCGCTGCTCACGCCCATGCCCGCACGGTAGACCGCCGACCAGGACGGACACCGCGCTGGAACGTCCTGCTGGGCCCGTGTCCCGCAACCCGGCGGGTGGTGGTCCGAACGGCATTCCGGGAACGGCCGGACGCGCTGGTGTGCGACTACCGCCCGCGGCTCCGGCCCGCCGATCAGCTGCGCTTCCTCTGGATCGCCTCGCCGACGCGGCCAGGGACGAGCCGGTCGACCGGCGGCGCCTGTCGTCGAAGGCTACGACGTCGCCGTGTTCCCGAGGTAGCGCACCGGGAACGCCCCGTCAGGCCTGGCGGGAGGCCAGCTCCACGACGGTGATGTCGGACGGCGCGCCGACCCGCACGGGCGGGCCCCAGGCGCCCGCGCCGCGTGAGACGTAGAGCTGGGTGTCGCCGTAGCTTTCCAGGCCCGCGAGGGTCGGGTTGGCCGCGTCGGCGATGAGGTTGCCGGGCCAGAGCTGGCCGCCGTGGGTGTGGCCGGAGAGCTGGAGGTCCACACCGTGTCGTACGGCGTCGTGGATCACGACGGGCTGGTGGGCGAGCAGCACCGATGCGCGGGAGCGGTCGCGGTCCCCGAGCGCGCGGACGAAGTCGGGACCCTTGCCCTCGCTCTCGCCCGCCACGTCGTCCACGCCCGCGAGGTCGAACCCGGCGAGCTCGACGCGGGCGTTGCGCAGCGGGGTGAGACCGAGCTCACGGACATGGTCGACCCAGGCGTCGGCGCCGGAGAAGTACTCGTGGTTGCCGGTGACGAAGAAGGACCCGTGGCGCGCCCTGATCCGGGCCAGGGGCTCGGCGGCCCGGCCGAGGTCGGCCACAGTGCCGTCGACCAGGTCACCGACGACGGCGACGAGATCGGGCTGGGTGGCGTTGATCGTGTCCACGATCCGCTGGGTGTGGGCGCGGCCGAGTACCGGCCCGAGATGCACGTCGCTGACGACGGCGATCCGGTAGCCGTGCGCCCCGCGCGCCAGCTTGGCGAGCGGCACGGTGACCCTCTTCACGCGGGGCCCGCGCAGCACGCCGTACGTCCCGTAGCCGACGGTCCCGGCGGCGACCGCCGCTGCCGCGCCGCCCGCGACCCGGGCTACGAACAGCCGCCGTGTCACGTCCCCGGAGGCGGAACCGGAGGAGCCCGAAGCTGCGGGCGGGGTGGTCGTACCCGTAGCGGCGTCGAGAGGCTCCAGGGGCGCGGCGACCGGGGCTCCGGCGCTCTGGCCGACTGGCGCGACCGCCGCGACGGACGGAGCCTCGGCGGCTGTCGGCAGAACCACCTCACCGGCATCCGATGACCCCGCGTCAGCCCTGTGCTCCAGCCAGCGCCGCAGCAGCGGCCGTACGCCCTCGGCCACCACCAGGGCGAGCGTGAGGTAGAGCAGCACGGCGAGCCACAGAAAGCCCGGCCAGGCCAGCACCTGCTGAAGCCAGAACGGCGTACCCGTCCGTTCGGAGGTCAGCGCCCCCACGGAGAGCAGCGGCAGCAGCACCACGGCCACAGTACCGGTGTGACGTACGGCACTTCCCGGCACGGTCGTGTCGCGGACCAGCCGCCGCCAGACGTACCAGTGCACGCCTCCGAGCAGGGCGAGGACCACGACGATCATCAGCAGAACCATCGGCATGACAGCGCTTCCCCTCACCCGTGGTTCTCGTGGGCCGCGTGGTCGTCGCGGCTGCGGCGCGAGGCGCGCAGGCCGCGCAACCCGATGACGCCGATCGCCGTCCCCAGGAGAAAGGACGCGATGGCGAGCAGCAGATGGACCCAGAAGTAGGCAGTCGGGTCACCCGCGGCGTCGAAGGCGAGCCCGCTGGCGTCCTGCCACAGGTTCTTGATGAAAGTGACCCAGATGACCCAGCTCCACACCCCGAACGCGAGCAGGAACCAGGAGACGGGGCGACTGAGCTTCATAGACCCAGTATCACCGCAGTCCGCCGTGCCGGGGCGGCGGGGTCCGGCTGATGGGCTGTCCCGGCGGAGCTCGCGGCGGGTCATCCGTCCGGTGTCAGATCCGATGGCAAGTCCATGTACTTTCTCGATCGTGTCTGCTTTGAAAAAGACCGCATTGACGGTCATTGCCGCCGCGTTGCTGCCTTCGATCACCGCCTCTCCCGCGCTCGCGGCCACCCCGGCGGCCAGTGCGGCGACCGGTGTCACCAAGGCGGACCCCAAGGCGCCGAACCCGCCCGCGCAGATGTCCACGGTCGGCGGTACGCGGCTCGGCCGGCCAGGCACCCAGGTCGACCTCGGCTCCGGCGCCCCGGTCCTGCCCAAGGACCTGTCCGCCCGATCCTGGATCGTCGCGGACGCGGAGAGCGGCGACGTGCTCGCGTCCCACAACGCGCACTGGCGGCTCGCCCCCGCCTCGACGCTGAAGATGCTGTTCGCGGACACCCTGCTGCCCAGGATGAACAAGGACGACGTGCACACGGTCACCCGCGACGAGTTGACGGGGGTCGGCGATGGCAGCAGCCTCGTCGGGGTCAAGGAGAACCAGTCCTACAGCGTCCACGACCTCTGGCTCGGTGTGTTCCTGCGTTCGGGCAACGACGCCGTCCATGTGCTGTCCGCGATGAACGGCGGGATCGACCGGACCGTGCGGGACATGCAGGACCACGCGGAGGAACTGCAGGCCCTGGACACCAATGTGGTCACTCCGGACGGCTACGACGAGACAGGCCAGGTGTCGAGCGCGTACGACCTGACCCTGTTCGCCCGCAGCGGCCTCCAGAAGAAGGACTTCCGCGAGTACTGCTCGACCGTACGTGCCCAGTTCCCCGGTGAGGAGAAGCCGGGGAAGCAGCGCCCGACCTTCGAGATCCAGAACACCAACAGGCTGCTCACCGGCGCCTCCGGCGTCAGCGCCTACCAGGGCATCGCTGGCGTCAAGAACGGCAACACCACCCACGCGGGCGCGACCTTCACCGGTGTGGCGGAGCGAAACGGCAGGGTGCTGCTCGTCACGGTGATGAACCCGTCGTCGAAGGAGAGCCAGGCCGTCTACCAGGAGACCGCCCGCCTGCTCGACTGGGGCTTCGCCGCCGCCGGAAAGGTGGAGCCGGTCGGCGAACTGGTCCCGCCCCGGTCCGCGGACACCGGCCCCTCGGGCGGTTCGCAGGCGTCCTCCGGCGGCGGCGACAGCGAAGGCAGCAGCACCGGCACCAGGGACGGGGACGCGGACGGAACCAAGGACAGCATGCAGAACGGCTCCGGCCCCGAGCACGCCTCCGCAGCGGCACACGAGGGCTCCAGCGGCGTCGGAGTCGCGCTGGCCGTCACCGGCGGTGTACTGGTGCTGCTGGCCGGCGGGGCGTTCCTGGTCAACCGGCGCTGGCCGCTGCCCGATCTGGTCCGCCGTCTCCCCCGCCGCTAGGACCAGTCCGAGCGGGTTCCCGGGCGGCGGCGGTGCTCGCGCTCCCGGTCGCCGTCCAGGACGCGCAGTACAGCAGCAGCTTCGCGGTGAAGTTCATCCACAGCAGCAGGGCCACCGGCACCCCGAAGGCCCCGTACATCGACTTCGACGCGACACCCGAGAGATAGCCGCTGAGCAGCAACTTGAGCAGTTCGAAGCCGACCGCGCCGAGCAGCGCCGCGACGATCAGCCTGCGGCGCGGCGGCTGTACCGAGGGCAGCAGGGTCAGGGCGTAGAGCAGCATGAGGAAGTCGGCGAGCACGGCGATGGCGAGGGCGCAGATCTGGAGCAGGATCCTGCCCGCCCCGGTGCGGTCGATCCCGAGCTGTTCGGCGCTCCAGCCGAGCGCGGTGGAGCCGAGAGCGGACGCGGCGAACGAGGCGAGGACGACTGCGCCGAAGCCGAGCAGCACGAGGGCGTCCTTGCCCTTGCGCACGACCGGGTTGCCCTCGTCGGTGTCGTCCAGCTCCCAGACCGCGCGCAGGCAGTCCCGCATCGACCCGATCCAGCTCACTCCGGTGAGCAGCAGCAGCGCACCGGCGATCAGCCCGATCGTTCCCGCGTTGGCGACCAGGCCCTCGATGTCGAGCTGGTCGGAGATACCCGGCACCTGGTCGGTGAGCCGCCGCTCCAGATCCTTCAGCTGACCGTCGCTGAGCAGCGCCGCCCCGACCGCCGCGGCCACGGTGATCAGCGGGAAGAGGGCCAGGAAGCTGATGAACGTGATCGCGGCGGCGAGCCGGGTCCAGTGCACCCGGTCGAGCCGCTCGTAGGTGCGCCAGGCGTGGGTCTTCATCAGGCGCTGTACGTGCGGTCCGATGACGGGAAGTCGGGTCAGCCAGTCCATGCCGTACGCCTGCCCTTCCGAGCGGGAACGATCCACACATCGAGCACGATCCACACCTCAGCGCGGTACGGACCCGGATGTCAGACGCCTGCCACGGCCATGCCGTACATCGCCAGCCACATCAGCCCGATGACGGCCAGCGGCCGGTCCCGCAGCACGACCTCCTCTGGGGCACCGGCCGCGCCCCGGTCGGCGAAGACCGCGTAGCGCAGCACGCCCAGGGTGAAGGCGATCATCGAGAGCTGGCGCCAGGGCAGCAGCGAACCGTTCGCGGCGGCGGCGTCCCCGGACTCCAGTGCCCAGAGGCAGTAGCCGAGTACGGCGGCACCGGCCGCGAGCTGCCAGACGAAGCGCAGATAGCCGGTGGTGTACGCGGTCAGCAGCGCCCGGGTCGCCCCGCCCGCGTCCGCCATCCGCACGGCCTCCGAATAGCGCTTGGCCGCGACCATGAACAGCGCGCCGAAGCCCGCGGTGATCAGGAACCAACGGGACAGCGGGATGGACAGCGCCACCCCGCCGACCATGGCGCGCATCAGGAACCCGGTGGTGACCACGGCCAGGTCCACGACGAGCACGTGTTTGAGCCGTACGCAGTAGGCGAGTTGCATGGCGATGTACGCGCTCAGCAGCGCCGCGGTGAGCGCGTCGCACAGCGTCACCGCGGCGCCGACGGTCCCGAGCGTGAGGAGCGCTCCTGTGGCGTAGGCGGCGGTCACGGGGACCTCGCCCGCGGCCACCGGGCGGCGGCACTTCACCGGGTGGGCGCGGTCGGCTTCGGCGTCACGGGCATCGTTGATCAGATAGACCGATGAGGCGGCGGCGGTGAAGAGCGCGAAGACCAGGGCCAGTTGGGCGGCGGTGTGCCAGGAGGCCAACTCACCGGCCGCCGCGGGGGCGGCGGCCACCAGGACGTTCTTGATCCACTGACGGGGGCGGGCGGTCCTGAGCAGTCCGGTGAGGATGCCGCCCTTGCGACGGTGGACAGGGGTGGGCGCGGTGGTGCCGGAGTGGTCCGGGCGCCGTTCCGGCTGGTCCAGGACGGCGGTGCTGGGCTCAGCCATGGCCGCCGCCCCTGCCGCCGCGGCCGCGTCCGCGTCCGCGTTCGGCGACGACTGGTGCGGCCCGCTGCCAGCCCGCACCCAGACGTGCCGTCAGCCCGCCGAGCAGCGCGCCCGCGGCCACATCGGTCGGATAGTGGACCCCGACGACCAGCCGGGACACGCACACCGCCGCGGCGAGCGGCGGCACAAGCCGTCCACTCGCCGGACGCAGGGCGCCGAAGGCCACGGTCGCCGCGGCTGCGGCGGTGGCGTGCGAGCTGGGGAACGAGTGCCGACTCAGCGTCCTCACCAGCGGTTCGAGACTGGACAGCCGTGGGCGCTGGCGGCGCACCACGCGTTTGACGCCCATGCTCGCCACGTGGGCCGCGCCGACCAGCGCGGTGCCTCGCAGCCAGCCCTGGCGGCGTTCCCGGTCCGCCGCCGCGCACACCAGGCCCGCCGCGAGCCATACCGCGCCGTGCTCGCCGCCGTGCGAGAAGGCGCGGGCCGCCGCGGCCACGCGTGGATCCCGGCCGCAGTCGCGCAGTGCCGTGAGCAGCCGGTGGTCGGCGTGCGTCCAGTGCGGCAAAGACGCCCAGTACGGCCGGTACGTCCAGTTGACGTGTCGCATACGGGCGACTCTTCTCAACCGAAGGCCGTCATTCACGGCACATCTTTAATGACACTCGTTTAATCACCCATTTCGGCGAGTCAGGCGAGTCAGCGGCACCCAGGGAAGAGATCAGGGCAAATTCGCTCATACAGGGCGCTAGCGTCCGGGTATGTCCGCTGACTGCTCCGCCGACTCCGGTACCGCCGCCGCTGCCGCTCGCCCGGCGAGACCCGTCACCGTGACCGGCTGGGGCCGCACCGCGCCGTCCGCCGCACGGCTGCTCATCCGCCCCCGTACCCACGAGGAAGCCGTGGCCGCGGTCCTCCGCTGCGGCGGACGCGGTTCCATCGCCCGGGGTCTGGGCCGGGCGTACGGTGACGCCGCGCAGAACGCTGGCGGGACCGTACTCGACATGACCGGTCTCGACCGGATCCGCGCCATCGACGCCGAGGCGGGCATCGTGGTGTGCGACGCGGGTGTCAGCCTGCAACAGCTGATGGAAGTGCTGCTACCGCTCGGCTGGTTCGTCCCGGTCACGCCGGGGACCCGCTATGTGACCGTCGGCGGGGCCATCGGCGCCGATATCCACGGCAAGAACCACCATGTCTCCGGCTCCTTCACCCGCCATGTGCGCTCGCTGGAACTGCTCACCGCCGACGGCGAGGTACACGTCGCCGTGCCCGGTACCGAGCTGTTCGACGCGACGACGGGCGGCATGGGCCTGACCGGCGTGATCCTCTCCGCTACGATCGGACTGCACCCCGTCGAGACCTCGCTGATGTGCGTCGACACGGAACGGACCCTGGATCTGGACGATCTGATGGCCCGGCTCACGGCGGGCGACGACCGCTATCGCTACTCGGTCGCCTGGATCGACCTGCTCGCCCGGGGCGGCTCGACCGGCCGTGCCGTCCTCACCCGCGGGGACCACGCCCCGCTCGAAGCCCTCCCCCCGCGCGCCCTGCGGCGACCCCTGGAGTTCCGCCCGCGACGGCTCCCGGCGGCCCCCGGATTCACCGGTCTCGCCCCGGATTTGGTACCGCGAGGACTCGTCGGGCGCAGGTCGGTGTCCTGCTTCAACGACTTCTGGTACCGCAAGGCGCCGCGCTCCCGCAGCGGCGAACTCCAGCCGGTCTCCGCGTTCTTCCATCCACTGGACGGCGTACCGCACTGGAACCGGGTCTACGGGCGCGGTGGGTTCGTGCAGTACCAGTTCGTGGTCGGGTTCGGTCAGGAGGAGGCGCTCCACCGGATCGTGCGGCGCATCGCACGGCACCGCTGTCCCTCGTTCCTCGCCGTGCTCAAGCGGTTCGGTGAAGCCGACCCGGGGTGGCTGTCGTTCCCGGTGCCCGGGTGGACGCTCGCGCTGGACGTCCCGGCCGGGCTGCCGGGCCTCGGCCCGCTGCTCGACGCGCTGGACGAGTACGTGGCGGACGCCGGTGGACGGGTGTACCTGGCGAAGGACTCCCGGCTGCGACCCGAGCTGCTGGCCGCGATGTACCCGGAGGTGGAGCGCTTCCGGGCGCTGCGCGCCGAGCTCGATCCGCGCGGGGTGTTCGTCTCTGACCTGTCCCGCCGCCTGTCCCTGTGACGTCCACCGCGATCGTTCGAAGAAGGAGCACTTCATGAAGGACGCCTTCGGCGCACCGCAGTCCCTGCTCGTCCTCGGCGGTACGTCCGAGATCGGACTGGCCACCGCCCGCCGGCTGGTGGCGCGGCGCACGCGTACGGTCTGGTTGGCCGGGCGGCCCTCCCCCGCCTTGGACGAGGCCGCCGACTCACTCCGGGCCCTGGGAGCGGATGTGCGCACCGTGCCGTTCGACGCCCTCGAACCCGCCCGGCACGAGGAGGTCCTCGGCAAGGTCTTCGCCGAAGGAGACATCGACATGGTGCTGCTGGCCTTCGGTGTGCTCGGCGACCAGGCACGGGACGAGGCCCAGCCGCTGTCGGCGGTGCGGGTCGCCCAGACCAACTACACCGGCGCGGTCTCGTCCGGTCTGGTCTGCGCGGCGGCCCTGCAGGTCCAGGGGCACGGCTCGCTGGTCGTGCTGTCCTCGGTGGCGGGCGAGCGGGCCCGGCGGGCCAACTTCATCTACGGGTCGTCCAAGGCGGGCCTGGACGCGTTCGCCCAGGGCCTCGGCGACGCGCTGCACGGGACCGGAGTGCAGGTGATGGTGGTCAGGCCCGGGTTCGTACGGTCCAGGATGACGGCCGGGCTGCCCGAGGCACCGCTGGCGACCACCCCGGAGACGGTCGCCCTGGCCATCGAGGCGGGGCTGCGGCGGCGCGCCGAGACCGTGTGGGTACCGGGTCGGCTGCGGGTGGTGATGTCGGCGCTGAGGCATGTGCCGCGCGCGGTGTTCCGGCGGCTGCCCGTCTGAGGGACCCGCGGGGCGCATCCGCCCCGTACGGCGAAGGGCTCCCGCCCCCGGGCTGTGCCCGGGGGCGGGAGACTCGTCACTCCGCGGTGGGTCAGGAAGTCAGGCCCCAGGGTCCCCCGCCGGGGGGACGGTGACCGTGGGGCCGATGACGATGAACGTGTCCCCCAGACCGGCGGGACCGGTGTCCCCGGTGGCCCCGGTCGGCCCGGTCGGCCCGGTCGCCCCGGTGTCACCGGTGGCCCCGGTCGCCCCGGTCGATCCGGTCGATCCGGTCGATCCGGTCGGTCCGGTGATCCCCGTCAGACCGGTCGATCCAGTCGCTCCGGTCGGGCCGGTGGCCCCTGTTCCGGTCGGGCCGGTGGGCCCGGTCGGACCCGTTGGTCCCGTCGGGCCAGTCGCTCCGGTCCCGCCGCCCTTTGGACCGTTCGGCTTGCACCTGTCGGCCCCGTTGGTCAGGCTCACGCCGTTCGGCCAGGGCGTGTTGTCGCACCTGTCCCTGTCGTCCCGGCCTTGCCCGGGACTCGCTGCACCGGCCGCAGCGGGGGGGTCGCCGGGCCCCTGCACGGCGGTGGCCACGGGCATCGCGGTTCCCATGAGGACGAGCGCGAGGGAGGCGATCGCGCCGCCGGTCTGCCATACGCCCCGACGGGGCAGGGGTCCCAGCGGTGTGGATGGCGGCGGTGTGTCGTGAGAGGTCATACCTGTCTCCTGTCATCAGGGAGCGGCCGTCAGGCCCTGTGCGGGCCCGGACGGTGGCACTGTCGCTAAGGCGTGGTCTCAGGGGCAGAGCGGCCGGTCGGGCCCTGTGCGGGCTCGGACGGCGGCACTGTCGCTAAGGCGTGGTCTCAGGGGCGCAGACCGCGTAAGGCGTGAAGGTGATGGGCTCGTCGTTCTCGTTGGTCAGGGACACCTGCCAGGCGTCGCCGACCGGCTTGCTGGTGAAGTCGCTCGGCGGGGGCCCGCTGATCTGGTGTCCGCCGCCGGTGATGACGCTGCCATCCGGGCACTCGGCGAGGGACGAGGCGGGGATGTCCCCGATCGCGACACCGAACGGGTTGCCGCCCACGCCGACGGTGGCTGTCACGGTGTTGGTCGTGGTGTCGATCACGGACACGTTGCCCGACAGGTAGTTGGTGACGTAGACGAACCCGCCGTCGGGGGTGACGGCCACTTGGACGGGGTTGTTGTTGACGGAAACAGTGGTGGTGACCGTCTCGGTGGCGGTGTCGATCACCGAGACGTTGCCCGGGTTCCCCAGGTCGGGAACGTAGGCCGTCGTACCGTCAGGGGTGAACGCCACATCGCGGGGGTCGGTGGTGGGAATCGGGATGTTGTTGGTGACCGTGTTGCTCGCGGTGGAGATCACCGTCACCTGGTCCGAGTCCTGGACGGCGACCCAGACCTCGGTTCCGTCCGGCGAGACCGCCAGACCGATCGGGGTGGTACCGACCGGGATGGTGGTGGTGACCGTGTTGGTGGCGATGTCGATCACCGCGACGCTGCCGCTGCCGGCGTTGCTGACATAGGCGGTGTCGCCGTCCGGCGTGATCGCCACGTCCACCAGGTTTCCGCCGACCGCGATGGTGGTGGTGACGGTGTTGGTGACGGTGTCGATCACCGCCACATCGCCCGAGGTCTCGTTGGCGACGTAGACCAGGGTGCCGTCCGGGGTGACCGCGAGACCGCCCGGCCCGCCGCCGACGCCGAGAACGGTGGCGACGACGACGTGAGTGAACGTGTCGATTACCGACACTGTGCCGTCGAGGAGGTTGCTGACATAGGCTCGGGTGCGGTCCGGGCTGAGGGCCACGCCTGTGGGGAAGTCGCCGACGTTGATGGTGTCGACGACGGTGTTGGTGGTGGTGTCGATCACCGATACGGTGTCCGAGCCCTGGTTGGCCACGAAGGCGTAGGTGCCGGACTGCGCCGCCGCGGGAGCGGCCAGGGCGAGCGGCGCCGCCAGCCCCGCGAGCACGGTCAGTGCTGCCGTCCAGGCCCTCAGGCGCAGCCACCACGAGCGCTTGCCGTCTGCTTCCCTTCCTCGGGCGGTTGCCCGATAAGGCACCCGCATCGCTGCGAAACCCGTCATGAAGACCTCCGGCGTCCACACCGCTGTGTGCGGCTCGTGTATCGGAAACCCGGCGTCTGGAGGTCCCGGAAGCAGGTCCCGGCGCGCCGGTTCGTCGTGCGACGCTAAGCACCCGCGAGGAGCGCTGAAACGTCCGACATCCCCGATGAGGCCGTACGAGCGACAACCCGCGCCTGGACACACGCCCATTCAGCGGAGGAGCGGCCTCGCTCGCCCGGTCTCCGCCATCCCGATCAGGTCACGACGACGGCCCCGGGGCGTGGGGGGTTGCGGGATCGCTCGGCGGGCCGGGGGCGCGCAATGCCCGGCTGGGCGGCGCCGCGGGGGGCGGTCCGGGGGGGGGGGGCGGGGGGGGGCGAGCGCGGGGGGGGGGGGTTTTTAAAAAACAACACACCCAACAATCAAACGAGACCACTCTGG
>NZ_JBHXFA010000014.1:12786-70696 GCF_042724175.1 Streptomyces sp. NPDC127084 | reverse complement strand
GGGGGGGGGGGGGGGGGCGGGGCGGCCCCCCACCACGCGCGCCGCGCGCCGCCCGGGCGGGCGGGCGGGCGCGCGGGGGGGCGCGCCCCCCCTCCCCGCAGCGCGCGCGCCCCCGCGGGGCGGGGGGGGGGCTCCCGGGTGTGACCCCCCCCCGCCGCGGCTGGGTGCGGGTGCCGGCCGGCCGCGGGTCGAGGGAGCCGACGCGCCGGCCGAGGCCGGCGGGGGCGTGCTGAAGGTAGTGGACAAGGCCGGCGCGGACGTCGGACAGTTCGTCCTCGCGGTAGGCGTTGCCGTCGGCGTGCAGGTCGAGCGCGAGACCGCCCTCGCCGTCGGTCTCGCCCTGGATGTTGACGGCCAGTCCGCGCACCGGTCCGGTGGACAGCTGGTGGGTGACGGCCTCGGCGCGTCCGAAGCTCATGGCACGGGCGAAGCTCATCACGTTGAGCGTCAGGCCGCCGAACCCGCCGGTCCCGTTCGGCCTGCCGAGCTCCTGGTGCAGGTCCTCGCCCCGGTACCGCTGGTGGCGCAGCAGCGAGCCGACCGAGCGCCGCACATCGTCCACCAGTTCGCCGAGCACCGTCCAGCGGCCGATAGTGAGGCGCAGCGGCAGTTCGTTGGCGAGCATGCCGGGGGTGGTGAGCGCGGTGCGGCCCAGCCGGGCGGTCACCGGCAGGCCGAGCACGATCTCGTCCTCGCCGGTCATGGCTCTCCGGTACGCGGCGCCCAGCGCGATCGCCATGATCGCCCACGGCACGCGGGCCGCCCGCGCGGCCTCCAGGAGGGGGCGTGCCTGCTCCGGGCCGAGAAGGCCGCGGCTGTGCAAAGGCGACGCGGAGCCGCCGAGCGAGGGGGCCTGGGGGATGATCAGGCCACTCGTCGTCTCCTGCCAGTACCGCCGGTCCCGCTCGAAGCCGCTGGAGGAGGCGTACGCGACGTCCCCTTCGACGAGTTCGGCGAGCGTGCCGGCCCTGGACGGCGGGACGGGCGTCCCGGCCTCCAGGGCCGTGTAGACCTCGGCGATCCGCGCGGTGTGCAGGCCCTGGCCGAACCCGTCGAGCAGTGCGTGGTGGTAGCTGAGGAAGAGCCGGTCGCGGTCGTTCCCGAGCCGCAGCAGTGTATGGGAGACGAGCGGCTCCGGTCCCAGCATCGTGGGGGCCTCGGCCAGCCGTGCCGCCGCCCAGGCGTCGGCTTCGGCGGCCGGGTCGGGGTGTGCGCGCAGATCGACCAGCGTGAGCTCACCTGCTGTCCGGGCCTCGTCGGAGGGCCGCACGTGGAGCGTCAGCCGGTCGTCCCGCTCGGCGAACCGCACCCGTAGTGCTTCGGCGTCGTCGACCGCGCGCGCCACGGCGCGGCCGAGCAGCCCGGGGTCGATGGGGCCTGAGAATTCGAGTACGGCCGCGCAGTGGAAAGCCGTGGGGGGGGCCGGGGGGGGGAGCGGGGGCGGGGGCGGCCCCCGGGGCCCCCCCGGGGGTGGTGGGGCCCTGATATTGCGTCCCCGCCCCGGCTGGGAACCGCGGGGGGGCCGGCGTCGTTGTGCGCGGCCCCGGGCCCCCCACGCTGCGCAGCCGTAGCGGGCAGGGGGACGAAGCCCGTGCGGCGAGTGTTCACAGTGCATGCTCCAGGTCGGCGTCGACGGGCCCTCAGGACGTGGCGGCCCGGGCCTCGATCAGATGTGCGGAGAGTTCGGCGATGCTGGGGTGGTCCCAGACGGCGGTGGGGTCGACCTCGACTCCGAGGTGGTCCTCGATGGCCGCGGCGAGCGTCAGGCCGGAGATGGAGTCCAGTCCGTACTCGCCGAACGCGGCGGAGTGGTCGATCTCCTCCGGCGCCATGCCGAGAAGCGGGGCGATCTCGGCGGCCAGCCAGTCCTGCAGCTCGGTCTGGACCGGCAGGACCTGCTGTCCGGTGGTACCCGGCATGGTGATCTCCTTCTCTGGGGTGGGGTCACGCTCCCGCCGCCCCTTGCCCGTCGGGCAGGAGTCGCGCGGCGAGGTCGAAGGCACGACCGGTGTGGAACCGGTCGAGCAGCTCGGTGTACAGCGCCTCCTCGGCGGCCGCGGGCAGCGGGGCGGGCCGGCCCTTCAGCCGCCCGTGGAGCCGGTCCAGCAGGGCGTGCGGCCAGACCGGGGCGTCCGGCAGACCGCCGCCGCCGATGTTGTGCCGCCAGAGGCCGAGGACGGAGGCCGCCGTGTGCACGTGTCCGAGCCGGGTCACCAGGTCGGAGGCGTCGGCGCCCGCGGTGACCGTGAGATCCGCCGGGCCGAGGGCGCGGCAGTCGCGCGTCAGCGCGGCGTGCTCCACGAGGAGCAGCTCGCCGAGGGCGGCGGCGGGACCGCCGAGCCGGGAGACGGACTCGGTGAGCGAACCGGTCAGGTGGTCGCGCCCACCGGCGGAGAGCCCGAGCCGGTGAAACTCCAGCGGCCCGAGGGGGGCGTCGAGGTCGAACAGTTCGGCCGGGGCGTCCTCGGGCCGGGGCTCCGACCAGGACCGGCGGGCGAGCACCGGGAGTTGCGGCAGCACGATCGACTCGCAGGCGGCGCGGGCGGCATGCCCGAATCCGACCAGGCGTACGTCGCGCAGCAGCTTCTGGAAGATCGCCGTGGGGCCGGTCCGCAGGTAGAAGTGGGCGCCGAGAAGGTCGGACAGGGTGTTCATCGCGTCGAGCAGCACCGCCGAGCCGAAGTGCTTGTACACGGCCGAGTACACGCTCGCCTCGGCAGGCAGCACGTGTACGGCCCTGATCGCGGCCGCGCCGAAGCACTCGACGAGGAGCAGGTCTGCGAAGACACCAGCGAGGGTGGAGCGCACGTGGGGCAGGTCCGTGGCCGTACCGCCGTACAGGGGCCTGGTGGTCAGGTGGCGCAGCGCCACCCGCAGCCCGGTCTCCACCGGTCCGCACATCACGGCGGGCGTGACGGTCTTCGTGATCTGGAAGGAGCGGATCGCCGTCTCCAGGCCCCGGCCGCGTTGCAGGATGCTGTGCGGCGGCACCGGGCAGTCCTCGAACTCGATGCCGTGCAGCTGGACCGCGCGCATGCCCGAGCTGGAGAAGCGGGGCAGGTCGCGCAGGCGTGTCCGGTCGAGGGTGCGCTTGTCCAGCAGGATCTGCGAGTGGCTGCGGCTGCCGGGGCGTTCGTCGGTGCGCGCGAAGAGGATCATGCCCTGGGCGCGGCGCACGTTGGTCACGACTTCCTTGCGTCCGCGCAGGACGGGGGTGCCGTCGACCTCGACGAGAGAGCACTCGGCGCCCGACAGGTCGTTGCCGTGCGCCAGTTCGTGGTACGCGGCGGCGAGACGGTGGTTGCCGAGGATCAGTTCGGCGGCGGTCCGGCGCTGCCGGTCATCGCCTGCGAGCCAGACGTTGACGGAGGCGATGAACGAACTCATGCCGTAGCCGAGGCCGAGGGAGGGGTCCCGGCGGTAGAGGGAGCGCAGGGCCGCCACGACGCCGTCGAGCCGGGACAGCCTGCCGCCCAGTTCCACGGGCACGAACTCCGCGTTGAAGCCGTAGTCGTCCAGGGCCCGCTCGGCGGCGGCGGGCATCTCGCCACGTTCGTCGGCCTCCAGGAGCGCGGCGAAACCGACCGGGTTGGCGTCGTCGAACGGGTCCCCGAGGTGGCGCTCCAGCTCCCCGGTGCGGGAGTGGTCCATGGTCATGAGGTCTCCAGTCCGCAGAGCAGGGAGAACTCCCCTTCGGCCGGGTCGGCGGAGAGCAGTTCGTCGCACAGCAGGTCGCGGGCGTCGGGTCCGGCGGCCGGTTCGAGGCCGAGCCGTCCGAGGACGACGGTCAGGCAGGCGCGCACCCACAGAGCGTCGCGCCACCACCGGGCGCCGGGCGGCGGCTCGTTGTGCAGCCACAGCGCGAGAGCGGACGCCCCCGCGAAGACGAGTTCGTAGCGCTTCGCCAGTTCGAACGCCTCGGCGGACGCGGCCCCGGGCGCCTCGCGGCAGCCGGCGATCTCCTTGTGGAGCCGCGCCGACACCTCGGCCAGCGCGCGGGCGTCGGCGGCGACGTCCTCGCGGCCGCGGCGGGCGGCGAGTTCCGCCGCCTCGGGGAGGGACTGGACGACGCTGGAACCGCCGTCGCTGATCAGAGCGAGTCGGCGGGGATCCAGCGGCGGCTGCGCGACGCCGATCCCTGCCGCCGCCCGCAGACCCGCTTCGTCGCGGGCCCCGGCGGCGTGCGCCCGGGCGAGCAGCGGGAAGGCGGTGATCAGCGCCTGCCGGTTCACGGCGGTACTGCCGTCGAAGACGGCCACGATGCGGTGGTCGCGGTCGAGTTTGGCGAACGCGCCGTGCTCCAGGACTCCGGTGAGGAAGCCGCGTACGCCCAGGAGTTCGGCCAGGGCGTCCACCGAGCGCTGCACGGTCGTCGGGACGAAGGCCTTCGTCACGGCGGCGGTCACCGCCAGTTCTCGGGTCAGGGTCTGGGCGCTCCGCCCTGCCAGCACGGCTACCGCCTCGGCGAGCAGCAGCGCAGACGCCGCGTCGCCGAGGGCCCTGCGGATGCGTGGCAGGTCCGCGAGCCGCTGTCCGTACAGGCGGCGCTCGGTGAGGAAGCGCACGGCGATGGGAAGGGCGTGGTCGGCGGCGCCCAGTGAGAGCGAGGTGGCGCAGATCCGGGTGAGCTGGAGCGACTTGAGGAGCACTTCGAAGCCGGAGCCGGGCGCACCGACGAGCGCCGAGTCCGGAACGCGTGCGTCCTGGAAGGCGATGCCGCTGATGTCCGCGCCGCGGATGCCGTGGGTGGCCTCCTTCCGCAGTGTGCGGAAGGCCCCCTCCGGGAGTGTGTCCTTGTCGACCAGGACGAAGCCGAAACCGCGCGGGCCGCCCTCCGGCCGGGTGCGGGCCAGGACGCAGGCGAACCGGGCCCGGGTGGCGTTGTTGATCAGCCACTTCTCCCCGTCCACGGCAAGCCCGCCGTCGACCGGGCGGGCGGTCAGCCGGCCGGAGAGGAGGTCGCTGCCGATGCCGCGCTCGGTGAGCCCCCAGCACACCTCCGCACCGGAGCGGATCTCCCGGGAGAGCAGCTCGGTCTGCTGTTCGTCGCCGGCCACCCAGGTGGGCATCGCGCCGAGGAAGGTCTTGCCATGGGCGATGGCGACGGTCAGGTCGCGGCGGGCGACGGTGCGCAGCACGGCCATCGCTCCGTCGAGGCCGTGCAGCCGGCCGCCGTGGCGCTCCGGGACGTAGTGCGCGCCCGTGCCCGCGTCGGCGAGCAGCCGGTGCGCGGCTTCGGGGAACGCCTCCGCCTCGTCCAGCCGGGCGAGTTCGGCGGGGTCGAAGGCGCCGCCCGGGGCGGATGCCCGGGTGAGCAGCTCCTCAAGAGCCGGGGCGCCGGTTCCGGTGCCGGAAACGGTCATGCCGTGCGTCCTCGTCCGGCGAGGGCGGCGTACT
Source organism: Streptomyces sp. NPDC127084 (assembly GCF_042724175.1). NCBI lineage: Bacteria > Bacillati > Actinomycetota > Actinomycetes > Kitasatosporales > Streptomycetaceae > Streptomyces > Streptomyces sp. NPDC127084. Next base: position 65,299 of record NZ_JBHXFA010000014.1, on the reverse strand, counting down.
GGGAGTCGTACTCCGCGAACAGCGGTTCGACCGCGCCGGAGAGGAACAGCTCCCGCATGGCGGCGCGCTGGATCTTGCCGCTCGTGGTGCGCCGGACACCGGCCCGGCGGAGGAGCAGGACGCCCGCCGTGCGTACCCCGAACTCCCGGGAGATCGTGTCGCGGATGGCGCGTACGAGCGCCCGGGCGTCGTCCGGCGACGGACGGCCGCGTACCTCCTGAAGCACGAGCAGCGCGTCGTCGACCGAACCGTCGCTGCCGTCCGCCGGTACGGTGAACGCGGCGGCAGGCAGCCCGCCCAGCTCGTCGTGCCGGTCCTGGAGGGCGTGTTCGACGTCCTGCGGGTGGAGATTGCGGCCGTTGATGATCATCAGTTCCTTGCGCCGCCCGGTGATGTAGAGCTCCCCGTCCAGGAAGCCGCCCAGGTCGCCGGTGCGCAGGAACGGGCCTTCGCCGTCCTTGGTGTGCGCCTGGAACGTCGCGGCGGTCGCCTCCGGGTTCTCCCAGTAGCCGAGGGCGACGCTCGCGCCGCGCAGCCAGACCTCCCCCACCGAGCCGACGGGCAGTTCCTCGCGGGTGTCCGGGTCGACGATCCGGGCCTCCACGTCGCGCACCACGCCGTTGCTGGGCACCGACCGCCCCTGGGCGGCGTCCGTCGCCCGCCGCAGCAGCCCCTGTTCGAGCAGCGCCGGATCCAGGTCGGTGACGACCACTTCGCGTCCGGGCGACCCGGAGACGAAGACGGTGCACTCGGCGAGGCCGTAACAGACGCCGAACGCGTCGGACTTGAGGCCGGCCGCGGCGAAGCGCTCGCTGAATCTGCGGATGGTCGACGCCTGCGCCGGCTCGCCGCCGCTGAGGGCGTAGCTCCACCGGGACAGGTCGAGGGTGGCCAGCTGCTCGTCGGTCACTTTCGCGGTGCACAGGTCGTGAGCGAAGTTGGGAGCGGCGGAGAACCTCAGGTCGTACCGGTCGATCAGCCTCAGCCACTGGACGGGGCGCTTCACGAAGGTCACGGCCGACATCAGGACCACGGTGCTGCCCATGGCCAGCGGTGCGAGCGTCTGCCCGATGAGGCCCATGTCGTGGTAAAGCGGCGCCCAGCCGCCCGTCCTGACCGGCTCGTCCGAGCCGAGCGACGACACGAACGACGCGATGTCCGACAGGAGGTTGCCGTGCGTGATGGTGACGCCCTTGGGCTCGCTGGTGGAGCCCGAGGTGTACTGGAGCATCGCCGTCGTCCCGTGGCCGGCGGGCGCGAGCGCCGCCAGATGGCCGTCGGCGTCGTCGAGGGTGTCGGTGGCCACGATGCGCAGGCCGGGCAGGGCCGCGGCGTCGGCCCACTCCTGTACGGCCGCGAGGTTCGCGCTGTCCGTCAGGACCACGGAGATCCGGGCGTCGGAAACGATCGAGGTGACCCGCTTGCGGTCCTGCTGGTAACTGCCCGGCATCGGGGCCACCACCGCCAGCGTTCCGGCGTACAGGCAGCCCGCGAAGGCCGCGACGCACTCGGTGCTCTGCGGATACAGCAGGAGCACCCGGTCACCGGCGGCGGAGTGCGTCCGCAGAGCCTCGGCGATGGCGCCGGACCGCCGATCCAACTGCGCGTAGGTGAGGGTATCCGCGTCGCCCGTCTGCGGGTCACGCACGAACACCACGGCCTCCTGGTCCGCCCGGTCGCGCAGGTGTCCGCGCAGGAGGGCGCCCAACGAGGCCGCGTTCCTGATGTTCTCGATCATGTCGTAGCCCACTGGATTCCTCTCCGTACCGGTGGCCGCCCGTTGAGGGCCCACACAGCGTCGCCGCGGGTTCTTCGGGTCTTTCACGCCACGCGGAAGCACGCCTGGTGCGCGGACTTCCGGGCAGCGCGGTGCGGCCGTTGCCGCGGGGGGACGTACGGGTCTTCTGTCAGCGATCCGCGCGACGGCGAACGCCCGGGGACGGCCGCGCGGGCATCAGCAGGCGCGGCAGCTCTCGGGAAACCGGGCGGCGTCCGCCTCCGGGAACCCCTCGCCGTCCCTGGTGAACTCGTCTCCCATCTTCAGGAGCGCCAGGCCGAGGTCGGTGAGGGAATGCAGTACGGCGTTGAGTTTGCGCCGACTGGTGATGAGCCCGGCCGCCCGGAGCACCGCGGTGTGCTGGCTCGCCGCCGCGGCCGAGATACCGAGCCGCCGCCCGAGTTCAGTGGTGGTGCAGCCTTCCGTCAGTGCGAGCAGCACGCTCGCACGGGTACGTCCCATCAGCGCGCCGAGGGCCCTGTCCTGGTGCTCCGGCTCCTCCCACATGGCCGCCGCGGTCACCGCGTCCAGCGGGACGGGGTACACCAGGACGGGCGGGGTGCCCTCGGAGCCCGAACCCTTGTAGACCACGGGCCTGCTGTGCAGGAACAGCGAGGGCACGACCATCAGGCCCGCGCCCTCCGGGCGGAACTCCCCGTCCAGACCGTTGTCCAGCTCCAGCACCGGCGAGTTCCACTCGATGCGCGCGTTCAGCGTGCCGAGCAGGGCTGCCACCCCACCGCTGAGGAAGATCCGGCTGCGGTGTTCGGCGTCGGCACGGAGGTAGGCGTTGATGCGTTCCCAGTAGGGGGCCACCACACGCTCGAAGAAATCGTTGTCGGCGGTCGCGCCCCGGCGGCCCGTCCACTCCTGCAGCATGGCCGCGCCACTGGCCTGCGCCAGCAGGGTGAGGTGGTCGGGCACCGAGGGCCTCGCCGGCAGGCGAAGCGTGCCCCCCTGACTCACCAGATCTCGCCAGCGTCCGAAAATCACACCCCCGCTCCGGCGGCGGAGAAGATCAGCGGCCAATTCGGTCTCCACAGCCGGATCCCCCGCGGGCGCGATGGTGATACGCGTCAGATCCTGGACGGTGAAATGAATCCTCTGCACTGATCCCCCGAGATCATGGATGAACTTAGCGGCCGGTCGGCAAGATCGACCTGGCTCATGGAGTATGGTCCGGCGCCTCCGGAGCCGCAATGACATTTAGATCAAGATGAATGATGGCGACCCTATCCCCATTTGAACACGAACAGTGATCGAACGCTCCCGCAGAGTAACCGCCTTTTGGTCTCCTTTCACATTGCAGGGACTTTCGGCCGAGCATGAAACCCTGCCCGCGCGACTCCCGGCCGAATTAGTATCCCCAGATGCGAAATCGGAGCGGGTCGAACCCGTGCGGCCCGCCCGCTCGAAAAACGGCGCTCGACACCGTCCAGGGGGCGACCAGGTGACCACCGAACACACGTACCGCCAACGCCGCATTTCCGTATTCGATGCCACATTGCGCGACGGGGAACAGGCCCCCGGCAATTCAATGTCGCCGGCCCAGAAACTGCCTCTGGCGCTCGCGGCCGAGGCGTACGGCGCGGACATCGTGGAGGCCGGCTTTCCCGGCTCGTCCCCGGCGGACGCCGAGGCGACCCGACTGATCGCCGAGTCCCTGACGACCGCGAGGTTCGCCACCTTCAACCGTGCGTCCACCGACGACGTCCGGGCCTCCATGGCAGCGGGCGGGGCCAGGCCCAACCATCAGGTGCAGATCTGCGGCACTGGCAGTGACCTGCACCTGGAGCACAAACGCGGCATCACGCGCGCCGAATCGATCCAAGAGGTGCACGACGCCATCCGGCTGGCCGTCGACCTCGGCGCGACCGACATCTCCTTCGGCGTCGAGGACGCCAGCCGCGGCAGCAAGGACCACATCGAGGCCCTCGTCACTGCCGCCGTCGAAGACGGCGCGACCACCGTGATCCTCGCCGACACCACCGGATGCGCCACCCCTCAGGAGTACGGCGACCTCTGCGCCTCCGTGCGCTCGTGGATTCCGGACGACATCATCCTCTCCACGCACTGCCACGACGACATGGGTCTGTCCCTGGCCAATGCGCTCGCCGGAATCCAGGCGGGCGCCAATGAGGTGCAGGCCACCCTGGGTGGAATAGGTGAACGTGCGGGAAACACGCCGCTCGAAGAACTCGCATCCGTACTGACGCACAAGGGTGACGAATTCGGCGCGACCATCGATGTCCAGCTCGCAGGGCTTTACCCGGCCTATCTCCTCCTCTCGGAGACGATCGCACTGGCACCGTCCCGCAACAAAGCGGTCTTCGGAGTCAACGCCTTCGCGACGGAAGCCGGAATTCACCAGGCCGGAATTCTGAAGAACCCGATCAACTACGAGTACCTGAATCCGCATCTGTACGGTCGCGAGAGGTCGCTCCTCGTCGGGCGGCACTCCGGCAGATCGATCCTGCGTTACCTGCTCGACCGCATGGGCATCCCCGCACAGGACGAGCTGGTCGACGGTCTTTACGAGGAGTTCGTGGCCTCGCGTCCGGCCGGCGAGTGCGACGAACTGGACGACCTGGCGCAGCGGATCGCGGGCCGGTTCGCCGAGGCGGCGAAGGCATCGTGAGCACGCCCCTCACACTCGTCGACAAACTGTGGGACGCCCACGTCGTCAAGCAGGAGGAGGACGGGGCCGACCTGCTCTACGTGGACCTTCATCTGATCCACGAGGCCACCTCGGCGCAGGCGTTCGACGGGCTCGCCCAGGCGGGCCGCCGCGTCCGCCGGCCCGATCTCACCCTGGCGGTCGAGGACCACAACGTCCCCACCGACTCCCTGACCATCACCGACCCCGTAGCCTCCCTCCAGGTGGAGACCCTGCGGGCCAACTGCGCCGAGCAGGGCATCCGGCTCTTCAGCCACGGTGACGACCAGCAGGGCATCGTCCATGTGGTCGGCCCCGAGCTGGGGATCGTCCTCCCGGGCATGACCGTCACCTGCGGGGACAGCCACACCTCGACGCACGGCGCGTTCGGTGCGCTGGCGTTCGGCGTCGGCACCAGCGACGTCGAGCACGTGCTCGCGACCCAGGTGCTGGCGCTCCAGCGCCCGCGCACGATGGCCGTCGACTTCGTGGGCACCCCGCGCGCGGACGTCACCGCCAAGGACCTCACCCTGGCGCTCCTGGCCGAACTCGGCGCCAACGGCGCGCACGGGCACGTGCTGGAGTACCGCGGCGAAGCGGTGCGCGCGCTGACCGTCGAAGGCCGGATGACGCTGTGCAACATGAGCGTCGAAGCTGGCGCCCGGGCCGGTGTCGTGGCACCGGACGAGACGACGCTCGACTACCTGCGCGACCGCCCGGAGAGCCCGCGGGGCGCCGACTGGGACGAGGCGGTGGCCCACTGGCGGGAACTGCGCACCGACGAGGGCGCCTCCTTCGACCGTACGGTCGTGATCGACGCCTCGGCGGTGACTCCGTACGTCACCTGGGGCACCAATCCGGGCCAGGCCGTGGGAATCGGCGACCGCGTGCCCGACCCCGACACACTCGCCGGCCCGGTGGAACAGGCCGTCGCCCGCAAGGCGCTGGCCTACATGGGCCTCACGCCCGGGACCGTCATGCGAGACATCGCGATCGACTCCGTCTTCCTCGGCTCCTGCACCAACGGCCGTCTCGAAGACCTCAGGGCGGCCGCCGACGTACTGCGGGATCGGACCATCGCCCCCGGCATCGACATGCTCGTCGTTCCCGGCTCGATGGAGGTCCGCCGGGCGGCCGAGGCGGAGGGGCTCGACAAGGTGTTCACCGAAGCGGGCGCGAAATGGCGGTTCTCCGGTTGCTCGATGTGCCTCGGCATGAACCCCGATCGGCTGACGGGCCCCCGACGCTGCGCCTCCACCTCCAACCGCAACTACGAGGGCCGCCAGGGCACGAGCGCGCGCACTCACCTCGTCTCGCCCGCTGTGGCGGCCGCCACGGCCGTCGTGGGGCGGCTCGCCGCACCCGCCGATCTCGACTGACCACCGCGGACAGGAACGACAGGCAACAGGAACGAGGAACGATGGACGCGCTCACCGAGCACACCGGCACCTGTGTGCCGCTGCGCCGCAGCGACGTGGACACAGACCAGATCATCCCGGCCCGGCACTGCCGCAGGCTCACGAAGACGGGTTTCGAGGACGCGCTGTTCAACCGCTGGCGCGAGGACCCCGGGTTCGTCCTGAACGAGCCCGAGCGCGCGGGCGCGAGCATCCTGCTGGCAGGCCCCCACTTCGGCACCGGATCGTCCCGCGAGCACGCGGTGTGGGCGCTGCGGGACTGGGGTTTCCGGGCCGTGATCGCACCCAGCTTCGGCGACATCTTCCTGCGCAACGCCCTGCGCAACGGGCTGCTCGCCGTGCGGCTCCCGCAGGAGGTCGTGGACGGGCTGCTGGACCGGGCGGAGGCGTCGGCCTCCTTCGCCCTCACCGTCGACCTGCGGGAACAGCGGGTCCTCGACGGCGGACGGCACTGGTCGTTCGACGTGGCGGCCCGCGCCCGCAAGCTCCTGCTCGAAGGTCTGGACGACATCGAGGTCACGCTCAGGTCCCAGGACGCCGTCACCCGGTACGAGGAGACCAGACCCCGCTGGATGCCCAGGCCCTCCGGGAGCGCGGCGTGAAGCGCATCGCGGTTCTGCCCGGGGACGGGATCGGGCCCGAGGTCACCGCCGAGGCACTGCGCGTGCTGAAGGAGGTCGCCCCCGACCTGGAGACCGACGTGCTGGGACACGTCAACGCCGACACCTTCCTGGCCGGAGGGCCCGCGCTGTCCGACAGCGACTTCGCCCGGGTGGCCGAGGCCGACGGGGCGCTGCTGGGGGCCGTGGGCGATCCCCGGGTCACCGACCCCTCCTATGCGCGCGACGTGCTGCTGCGCCTGAGGTTCGACCTCGACCTCTACGTCAACCACCGCCCGGCGAAGCTGCTGCACGACCGGCTGAGCCCACTGCGCGACCCCGAGCGCAGGGCGATCGACTGCACGGTGGTCCGTGAGAACACCGAGGGCCTGTACGCAGGCATCGGCGGAAGGCTGCGCCCCGGCACCGCGCACGAGACGGCCGTCGACACCGAGGTGAGCACCCACCGGGGGGTGAGCAGGGCGCTGGAGTTCGCGTTCGCCCGCGCCACCACCTCGGTCTGTCTGGTCGACAAGGCCAACGCCGTACCGAACAACGGTGCGCTGTGGCAGCGTTGCTTCCGTGAGGTATCGGCCCGCCGGCCCGAGCTGGCCACCCGGCATCTCTACGTGGACGCGGCGGTGATGCACCTGGTCTCCGACCCGACCGCCTTCGACATGATCGTCGCCAACAACGCGCACGGCGACATCCTGAGCGACCTCACCGCCCAACTGGCGGGTGGCATGGGCACAGCGGCCTCGGCGAACCTCAACCCCGAGACGGGCTTCGCCCTGTGCGAACCGGTCCACGGGTCGGCGCCCGACCTCGCCGGATCCGGTACGGCGAACCCGCTCGCCGCGATCCTCAGCGCAGCCCTGCTACTGGACTGCGCCGGGCGTGCCCCGGAAGCCGCCGCGCTCCGGGACGCGGTCGGCAGGAGCATCACGAAGCGGCTCTGCACCCCCGACCTCGGCGGCTCGCTCACCACCTCGCAAACGGGCACCGCCGTACTCGACGAACTGTCCTGACCGGGCAGCACACATCTAGGAGACGCCGGTGGATTTCGGCCTGTTCTACTTCGCCAACAACTCGGCCGGCACGGACGGATACCGTCTGCTGCTCGAAGGGGCCCGGTTCGCCGACACCCACGGCTTCACCTCCGTGTGGACGCCGGAGCGGCATTTCCACGCCTTCGGCGGCTCCTATCCCAATCCGGCCGTCACCGGCGCGGCCGTGGCGACGGTCACCGAGCGGATCCAGATCCGCTCGGGCAGCGTGGTGGCGCCGTTGCACCACCCCCTGCGGATCGCTGAGGAGTGGGCCGTCGTCGACAACCTGTCCGGCGGGCGCGTCGGTCTCTCCTTCGCGTCCGGCTGGCACGCCGCGGACTTCGCGCTCGCCCCGCACAACTACGCCGACCGCAAGGAGGTGCTGGCGCGGACCGTCGCGGACGTGAGGGAGCTGTGGCGTGGTGGCGCCATCGCCGTTTCCGACGGGGACGGTGAGACACGCAAGCTGCGCACCTATCCGGAGCCGGTACGGGACGAACTGCCGGTCTGGCTGACGGCGGCGGGGAACCCCGAGACGTTCCGCGAGGCCGGCGAGATGGGCGCCGGACTGCTTACCCACCTGCTCGGGCAGTCGATCGAAGAACTCACCGAGAAGATCGCCGTCTACCGCGAGGCGCTGCCGGCGGGCTGCCCGGGCCATGTGGTGCTGATGCTCCACACCTTCCTCGGCACCGACCGGGACGAGGTCCGCGAGATCGTGCGCGAGCCGTTCAGCGCCTATCTGCGGAACTCGCTCGGGCTGCTCCTGAAGGCCGCGGGCGACATCATGCCCGATCTGGACCCGGACGACCTGACCCCCGAGGACATGGACTTCCTGGTCTCCCTCGGCTTCGACCGGTACTTCGAGACGGGCGGCCTGTTCGGCACCGTGGACGAGAACGCGGAGCTGCTGCGCGGCGTGCGGGACGCCGGTGTCGACGAGGTCGCGTGCCTGATCGACTTCATCGATGACGCCGACACGGTGCTGGGCGGGCTGAAGCACCTGGACGAACTGCGCCGTACCTGGGCCTGACCACGTCCGGCCGCATCCACGAGATCGCCGAAGGCTCCTGGTGGACCACCCCCCTCAAGCGGGACGCGGTCCACCCGGTGCCTTCGTCCGTACGCCGTCGGGGCTCCCGGGAACGCCGGACCGCGGACGCGGAACACGCCGTCGCGGCTGCCCGGCCGCCCACCGGAGCGTGGGCGCATGGCGCGTCCCCGCCCTCGACGCGGCCGCTCCCGCCACGCGTCGCCCCGGCCTCGCCTCCGCACACCGCGACGGCGAACAGCCCCACCTGCTCTGGGACCTCCACCCCGGCTACGCACTACGGCCGGAGGACCGCGTCGTCATCGCCGCCACGCGCTGCGGCCACGCCGAACTGCTGGGCCGCCACCCTGCAGGCCGCGGATCCCGAGGCCATCAGCGGCATCGGCCGGCTCGGGGCCTCCCGTACGACGTCGCTCGTACGGTGTCAGGTGCGGACGAGCTCCGCAGCGCCGAAGGAGACGTCGAACCGGTCGCACCAGATACTCACGCTGGTGTACGCCGACCAGTCGAGGTCCGCCGGGAGCAGGTAGTTCTGGTCACCTTTGTTCCCCTTGAGCTTGGCGAGGTTGACGTACATCCCTTCGTCGAAGACGAACCAGCCCGCCCTGCCCTCCTTCACCGGTGCGTCGCTCAGCCACACCCGAAGGTCAGGGCCGTTGCTCGTCTCCAGCCCCTCAAGACGGAGCGTGTGGCTGCCGTCCGCAAGACGGACGATCTTCACGGCTCCGGTCGTCGCGTGCTCGTGGCTGACGAACGACCCCTGCGCGACGGTGACGGGGCCCGCGGGCGCCCGGGACGGCGACGCGGTCGCGGGCGGCGGGGCGCCGACCGGCGCCGTCTGCGGCGCTGCGGAAGGCAGCGCCTCATGCACGGTCTCGTCCACCCACAGCGCCCAGGGCTTGAACCACACCAGCCCCGCAGCGACGACCACCGCGGCCACTGCGGCGACCGCGCCCCACCTCTGCCTGCTCATGACGCGCCCCACGACGCACCTCCTTCAATGTCCCGTCTCACCAGGTCATCCAAGCGAGGGCGCCGGGCCGGGGGAAGCTCGGACCCGATGACGAAAGCCTTACGTCACACAGTGACGCAGAAGACCGCCTGCAGGCCGTCTCACCCCCGGCGCGAAACGGCTGCCACCAGGCGGGCGTGTGATCGACATTCAGGGCTCCCTCCACCGGGATGACGGAAGTCTTACGGCCCGGCGCGGACGCCGCCGCCACGCGGTGCGGGTCCGTAGCGTCGCGCCTATGCGCGTACTCGTCACAGGAGGAGCCGGTTTCATCGGCTCGCACATCGTCACCTCGCTCCGGCTGGCCGGTCACGAGCCGGTCGTGCTGGACGCACTGCTGCCCAGTGCCCACCCCACCGCCCCGGACCCGCAGGGCGTGGAGTTCCTGCACGCGGACATCCGGGACGCAGCGAGCGTACGCGCCGCGCTGCACGGGGTCGACGCGGTCTGCCACCAGGCGGCCATGGTCGGCCTGGGCAAGGACTTCGCCGACGCCCCCGCGTACGTCGGCTGCAACGACCTCGGCACCGCCGTTCTGCTGGCCGGGATGGCGGAGGCGGGCGTACGGCGGCTCGTCCTCGCCGGGTCGATGGTCGTGTACGGGGAAGGGCGGTACGAGTGTCCACTGCACGGACTGGTCCGGCCGGGCCCCCGCCGCCGCGAGGACCTCGCGGCCGGGAGCTTCGAGCCGCGCTGTCCCGCGTGCGGCTCCGAACCCGCGCCTGGGCTGGTCGGCGAGGACGCGCCTGCCGACCCCCGCAACGTGTACGCCGCGACCAAGCTCATGCAGGAGCACCTGGCCGCAGCCTGGGCTCGTGCGGTAAGCGCAACGGCCGTCTCGCTGCGCTATCACAACGTGTACGGGCCCGGTATGCCCCGGGACACCCCCTACGCCGGCGTGGCCTCCCTCTTCCGCTCGGCGCTCGCCCGCGGCGATGCACCCCGCGTCTTCGAGGACGGCGGGCAGCGGCGGGACTTCGTCCACGTCAGGGACGTGGCGGCGGCCAACGTCATCGCGCTGGAGGCCGCCGGCAGCCTTCCGACCGGCGCCCTCACCGCGTACAACACCGGCAGCGGGGACCCTCACACGGTCGGCGAGATGGCGGCGGCGCTGGCCCGGGCGCACGGCGGAGAGCAGCCGGTGGTAACGGGAGAGTTCCGGCTCGGCGACGTCCGCCACATCACGGCGGACTCGTCCCGGCTGCGACGGGAGCTGGGCTGGCGTCCGGAGGTCGGCTTCGCCGAGGGGATGGCGGAGTTCGCTCGCGCAGGGCAGCGGGCTTCGGCGGCCGTCGGCGGGTAACCCGGTCGGCCTGCCGTCGGGCAGCGGAGCCCGGTCAGCCGGCGGCTGCCGGCAGACTGACCTCGAAGCGGCAGCCGCCGGGTACGTTGCGCACCTCGGCGCGGCCCGCGTGGGCCTCGACGATGCCGCGGACGATGGCGAGGCCGAGCCCGGCCCCGGCGGGCGGGGTGCGGGCCTCGGCGCCGCGCCAGCCGGTGTCGAAGACCCGTGACAGGTCCTCGTCCGGTATGCCGCCGCAGCCGTCGGTGACGGACACGACGACGGCCCCGTCCCGGCGTTCGGCCGCGACCGCGACGGTGCCGTCCGCGGGGGTGTGGCGGATGGCGTTGACGAGCAGGTTGGCGAGGACGCGCGTCATCTCCCTGCCGTCCACCTGGACGGGGACGGCTTCGACCTCCTCTCCCACCAGCCGGACCCCGTGCTCGCGGGCGAGCGGGTCCGCGCCGCTCAGGGCGTCGCCGACCAGGTCGTACACGGACATCCGGCTGAGGCTGAGGGTCAGTGCCCCGGCGTGGATGCGGGAGAGTTCGAAGAGGTCGGTGACCATGCCGGTGAGTCGTTCGACCTCGGTGCGGATCTGGCGGTGGTAGCGGGCCGGGTCGGCGGCCATACCGTCCTCCAGAGCCTCCGCCATGGCCCGCAGCCCGGCCAACGGGGTGCGCAGGTCGTGCGAGATCCAGGCGACGAGCTCCCGGCGGGACGCCTCCAGGGCACGCTCCCGGCGCCGGGAGGCATCCAGTCTCGCGCTGGTGGCGGCCAGTTCGCGGGTGAGGGCGGCGAGCTCGGCGGTGGCGGTGCCCTCGGGTGGGGCAAATCCGCCGCCGTCGCCGAAGTCCCGCGCAGCAAGTGCCAGCGCGCGGCTGCGGGCCACCACCCACCGGCCCAGCAGGAGTGCGGTGGCCAGCGAGACGAGCGCGGCCATCGCGACGACGACGGTCACCACCCACAGATCGTGCGCGGACAGGAACATCGCCTGGGCGACCGCGAGCGTCCCGGCGAGCATCGCCGTCACGGTCACGGCGGCGACGACGGTCAGCGAGACCGCGACCGAGCAGCGGCGTACGAGACGCAGCACGACCGCCCCGGCAAGCCCGGCGCCGACGGCTCCCGCGAGCGCGAACGCGGCGATGAGCAGGACGTCGTTCACGTCGTGGTGCCCTTCGCGAGGACCGGTTCGAAGCGGTATCCGACGCCCCACACCGTCTGGATCAGGGCGGGCATGGCGGGGTCGTCCTCGATCTTGGCGCGCAGGCGGCGGACGTGCACGGTGACGGTGGACAGGTCGCCGAAGTCCCAGCCCCACACGTGTCGCATCAGCTCCTCCCGGCTGTGCGCGGCACCTGGATGCTCCATGAGGTACGCCAGGAGGTCGAACTCCCTCAGAGTGAGGGCGAGTTCCCCTTCCGCACGGGTGGCCCTGCGGGTGACGGGGTCGACCGTCAGGTCCCCGGCGCGCAGCACGGCCCGGGGGGCGACGGGGGCCGCGGCACGCGCCCGCCGGAGCACGGACTCGACGCGCAGCACGAGCTCGCGCGGGCTGAACGGCTTGGTGATGTAGTCGTCCGCGCCCACTTCGAGCCCCGTGATCCGGTCCTCCTCGTCACCGCGGGCGGTCAGCATGACCACCGGCACGGGCCCCGTGGCACGCAGTCGCCGGCAGACCTCCAACCCGTCCAGCCCAGGCAGCATCAGATCGAGCACGACAAGGTCGGGCCACCGATCCCCGGAACGCCGCAGGGCGTCGAAGCCGTCGGCCGCGTACTCGACGGAGAAACCGGCCCGCTCCAGGTAGCCGGTGACCACCTCGGCGACCGTCGGGTCGTCGTCCACCACCAGGACCCGGCCCCCGCTCCGGAGGGCGCCACGCTCATTCATGGGGCACAGCCTCGCATCCGCTCCCGCAGTGCGGCCACGGCCACCCGGGCGGACGTCGCACGGCGTCCTCGTTTCGTAAGGACTTCGGCGCCCCCTAAGCGCTCCGTGATTCCTACGGTGAGAGCCATGTCTCCCATGACTGTAGATGTCGTCCTTCCCTGCCTCGACGAGGCCGAGGCCCTGCCGTGGGTCCTGGCGCGCATCCCCGCCGGCTGGCGGGCGATCGTCGTCGACAACGGCTCGACCGACGGTTCCGCCGCGCTCGCGGCCGGCCTCGGCGCCACCGTCGTACACGAGCCCAGACGCGGCTTCGGCGCCGCCTGCCACGCCGGGCTGGTGGCCGCCGACGCCGAATTCGTCTGCTTCTGCGACTGCGACGCCTCCCTCGATCCGGGTCTGCTGCCCGGTCTGGTGCGTACCGTCGCCGACGGCTCCACCGACCTCGTCCTCGGTCGCCGCCGCCCCACCGGGCGAGGCGCGTGGCCCGCGCATGCCCGGGCGGGGAACCTCGCCCTGTCATGGCTCCTGCGCCGGCGCACCAGGCTGCGGCTGCGCGACCTGGGGCCCATGCGGGCCGCACGGCGCGAGGCGCTCCTTGCGCTCTGCCTGTCCGACCGGCGCAGCGGCTACCCGCTCCAGATGGTCGTGCGAGCCGCTGATGCAGGCTGGCGGGTCCGAGAGGTCGACGTGCCGTACCTCCCCCGTAGGGGCAGGTCGAAGGTCACCGGGACCTGGAGGGGCACATGGCAGGCCGTGCACGACATGCGCAAGGTGCTCGACGAACCGGCGTCGACGGACGACGGTCGGCCATGACCACTCTCCTCGTCATCGCCAAACAGCCGCTGCCGGGGCGAGTGAAGACCCGGCTCACTCCCCCGTTCACCCCCGGCGAGGCCGCCGCCCTCGCCGAGGCGGCACTCGCCGACACCCTGGTCGCCGCCGCGCTCGTCCCGGCGGAGCGACATGTGCTGGTGCTCGACGGGGAGCCAGGGCCCTGGCTCCCGTCGGGCTACGAGGTCGTCCCCCAGGTGACGGGCGGGCTCGACGTACGACTCGCGGCCGCGTTCGGCGCTTGCGACGGCCCGGCACTGCTCATCGGCATGGACACCCCGCAGGTCGCCCCGGCGCTGCTCGCGCCCGCGCTGTGCTGGGAAACGTACGACGCCTGGTTCGGCGCGGCCGCAGACGGCGGCTTCTGGGCCCTCGGCCTGGTAACGCCCGACCCCGCCCTCCTGCTCGGCGTTCCTATGTCGCGGCCCGACACAGGAGCCGTCCAGTACGAGCGGCTGCGCGCAGCCGGGCTGCGGATCGGCACCCTGCCCGTGCTGCGCGACGTGGACACCGCCGAGGACGCCCGGCAGGTGGCCGGCCGAGCTCCCGGTACCCGCTTCGCGGCCCTGCACGCTGCCTTGACCGTCACACCGGCGGGAGCGAGAGCGTGACCGCGACCACGACCTGGCGCGCTGATCCGTACACCGACGCACTGCGCACCGGACGGGGCCCTCTCTTCCTGCGCCGCGAAGACGGCTGGCTCCTGCCTCTGGAGATCGAGCGCTGGTGCGAGGCACCCGACCTCGCCGACCGTTCCGTCCTGGCACGGTGCCAAGGCGCCGTCCTGGACGTCGGCTGCGGCCCTGGGCGTCTCGTCGCCGCCCTCGCCGCCGAGGGGCGCCGAGTGCTGGGTGTCGACATCAGCCCGGAGGCGGTCGTCCGCACCGTTCGGCTCGGCGGATCGGCACTGTGCCGCTCCGTCTTCGACCCGCTGCCGAGCGAAGGCCGCTGGGGTACGGCGCTGCTGATCGACGGCAACATCGGGATCGGCGGCGACCCCACCGCTCTGCTCCGTCGGCTGCGACCGGTCGTGTCCCGCTCCGGCCGGGTCATCGCCGAATGCGCGCCCGTGGACGTCGACGAGCGCTGCGAAGTGCGGGTCGACGACGGCCGTGGCGGGCAGGGCGAGCCGTTCCCCTGGGCCCGCGTCGGGAGACGCGCGCTGGCCTCGCAGGCGGCTGTAGCCGGTTGGACGGTGTCCGAACAGTGGGACCTGGCGGGCCGTCACTTTGTCGTCCTGGCCCCTCAGTCGTCCTCCGCGCCCCGCTGACGGCGGACCCGCCACCGCCGTACGAGGATCCCCGCCGCCGCCACCGTGGCCACGACGCCGAGGACGATCACGAGGTTCCGTCCGTACGGCAGTGGCAGGGCGGAGGGGTTCGGCGGCTCTCCGGGACGCACCAGTAGCGGTAGTGCGACCAGGGTCAGGCTCCCCGCCACGACCAGCGCGCCGCGCAGTACGCCCCGTTCGGAGCGCCTGACGAGCAGCAGGCCGACGACGAGGACGAGTGGGGCGAGGATCCCGTCGTGCAGGACGGCCGCTCCGGCCAGCCACACCAGCACGTCCACCGGGTCCGGTTGGGCCGCCACCCGCCAGGCCCCGACGCCGATCAGGACGAGCCCCAGCCCACCGAGCCCGTATCGGAGCACGCTCACACTCCTCACAACACCTCCAGGCTGTGCACCCACTTGGTCTGCAGCACCCCGGGCCTGTTGGGGGCGATGATCCGTGCGGGGAATCCGTGGTCTAGCGAGAGGGGCTGCCCGTTGAGGGCGAGGGCGAGGAGGGTGAGCGGATCCTCCACGTATTCCGCGCCCATCTCCATCACGCGGTAGGCGCCATTCACCTCCAGCGAGGTGACCCGGACGGCGTCCCGACCCGGCCGTCCGCCTGCGCGCTCCACCAGATCCCGTACCCGTACACCTGCCCAGTCCGCGTCGACGCTCCAGCCTTCGACACAGGCGATCGGCAGGCGCACCGCGGTCCGGGGCATCGCTCGCAGGCCGTCAAGGGTGAGGGCGTAGGGGCTGGGTCCGGCGACTTCGAGGCGCCAGGCCCGCAGGATCGGCTCCGAGACACCGGCGGCTGTGGCTGTCCGGTTCACCGGCAGCCCCTGCGGACCGTGGTCGGGGTGGCGGGGAGCGAGCAGGTCGAACGCCTTCAACGGCGTGAACGACTGCCCCACCGTGGTCAACGTGACCGCTCCGACAGCGGCGCCCGTACCGAGGAGGAGGGAGCGCCGGTCGACGGCGTCCACGGCAGGCAGCGCGAGCGTCCCTTCCGAGCGCCGTCCCCAGTGCGCCGCGATCTCGGGGGCCTTGACCGCGAGGTGGAGCAGGATCGAGCCGGCCACGACCCAAGCCACGGCGAAGTGCACCGGCACGAACGAGAACGGCCACGGATACCACTCGACGATGTTGAGCAGCCCGGTCAACACCTGGAACACGGCCGAGGCCACCAGGACGGCGACGGACAGCCGCTCCAACGCATGGCGCACGGACCGCACCGGCGGCCACACGAACAGCCGCGGATACACGGCCCAGAGCTTGACCAGGAGCAGGACGATCGCCGCCAGACCGGTGGCGACGTGCAGTCCCTGCGTGAGCCGGTAGCCCCAGGAGGGCCGGGTGGGCAGGTGGTCGGCGAGCCAGTCCGGCGGGTGCTGGAGATAGTGGCTGACGAGCCCCGTGGCGAAGCAGACCGCGAAGGCCACGCCGAGCCAGCGGCCGACAGCCGTCGCCGTTCTCGCGTCGTGCAGACGCCCGGTGAAGGTGGAGGGTCGGAGTGTTGGCAGAGCGAGACGTGAGGGCCTGGGCAGCCGGAAGGTCATGACGTCCATGACACCGCCGCCGGCGGCCGTACGGGCGGTTCGACACCTTACGAAACGCGAACGCCTCGATGGGTCGCCTGCCGTGCGGCCGCGCGCGCTGCCAGGCTGCGCCCATGTCTCGCGCCCGTCCGCTCGCCGTCACCGTGCTCCTGCTCGCGGCCCTGACCGCCGCGCTGACCCTCCTGCTGAGCGGGGATGCGCTCGGGGTCCGCTTCCTGGCGGGTTACGTGGGGTGCTGGGCGCTGTTCGCCGCAGCCGCGGTGGCCCTGCGCCGGGTCCCCGCCCGCACGGTCGTTCCTCTGATCCTGGTGGGGGCGGTGGCGGTCACCGCCACCGGCCTCGTGGCGGCGCCGCGTACAAGTACGGACTCCTACCGGTACGCCTGGGACGGCCGAGTGCAGGCGGCCGGCGTCTCCCCGTACGACCACGTGCCCGCCGACCCCGCCCTGGCCCGGCTGCGCGACGAGTGGCTGTTCCCCGGCCCTGCCGCCTGCGCGCACGGCCGCGACCTCTCCCCACTGCCCCACGGCGAATGCACCCGCATCAACCGGCCGGGCGTGCACACCATCTACCCGCCCATCGCCGAGGGCTGGTTCCTCCTGGTACACGCCATCGCGCCGGACGACGCCCGCCACAAGGCGCTCCAGACCGGCGCCGCCGCCCTCTCCCTCGCGGTGGCCGGCCTGCTCGTCGCCATCCTTCGCCGACGGGGCGATCCTCGGCAGGCCGCCTTGTGGGCCTGGTGCCCGGCCGTTCCCGTCGAAGGCGTGAACAACGCACATGTCGACGTGCTCGCCGTCCTGTTCTCGGTCGCCGCTCTCACGGTCGTCGCACGCCGCCGCATCACCGGCGGCATCCTGCTCGGCCTCGCCGTCGCCGCGAAACTGCTGCCCGCCGTCCTGCTCCCGGGCGCGCTGTCCGGAACACGGCGACCACGGACGTTCCTGGCTGTCGTGGTTCCGGCGATGACGGTCGTCGGGATGCTCTACCTCCCGTACGTCCTGCTCTCCGAAAGCTCCGTCCTCGGCTACCTGGGCGGCTACGCGCAGGAGGAGGGCTACGACGACGCGGGGGCCGGCGGCCGGTACGCCCTGCTGCGCCTCGTCCTGCCCGACGCCTGGGCGCCGCTCGCCGTCCTCCCCGTCATGACGGCGGTGACGCTCACGGTCTGGTGGCACGGCGACGCCGAACGCCCCTGGCGCGGCGCCTTGCTCACGACCGGAACGGCCTTCCTCCTCCTGACCCCCGGCTACTCCTGGTACGCACTCCTGTTGGTCGCCCTCGTCGCGCTGGACGGCCGCTGGGAATGGCTGGGCGTCGCCCTCGCCGGAGCGGTCGCCTACCTCGCCGGTCCCACGGTGGGCGGCGCAGGCGCGACCACCGCATACGCGGCGGCAGCGGTGGCGGTGTGCGCCGGGGCGCATCAGCGACGCCGCCAGGGCCGAGCGGCTCCCCTGGGGAATGCTCTTCGGTCGTGCCCGCCGGCGCTGGCACCGAACGGACTGAAAGCGGATCCGACAAGCGGATCTGCGGGGCTGCGAGGAAAGGACGGCCGCGGTCCGGACAGTGGCGCGGCGGACATGGGCACCGGCACTGGCCTTGATCGCACGTGAAGGTGGTCAGCCCTGCTCCGATCCAGGGAGTCAGGTCACCACTGGGTGATGAGCGGCGTGTCCGGCCCTTGCTGCCGCCAGGCTTCGGTGAGGCCGTCCCAGACGAAGTGCTTGACCTGGCGGTGGGCATCCTCGTCCGCCCGGTACTGTGCCGTCGCCTCCTCCAACCCCTCGTGGTAGCGCTTGAGGAACTGGGCGCGCGGGCTGAGCTGGCGGACGAAGACGCCTCGGTCCTGTACGAAGTAGATCGGCCCCTCCTCCTTGAGAACCCGCAGGGCGTTCTGTGCGGTGGAGTTGGCGATGCCGTACTGGGCTTGCACGTCGCGGGCGGACGGGAGCTTGGCACCGGGTGCGAGCTGGCCGTCCTGGATTTGCTTGCGGAGCTGGTCCGCAGTCCGCAGGTACGGGGGCGGGGATCGTCAGCGGGGCTGGTGGCGGTCTGCCATTCGCGCTGGAGATCACCGAGACCGGCATACGCGGGATCGGACTCGCCGGGATCAGTTCCTTCGCTTTCCGCTGCGGCTTCCGGCTCCCCTTCGGCTGGCGTCTCCTGCGTGCGGACGTAGCTGCCTAGGCCGAGGACGGAGCAGATCAGTCCTTCACGCTTGACGAGTCGCAGGGCGTTTTGGGCCGTGGAGCTGGCGATGCCGAAGCGTCGTTGCAGCTCGCGCGGGCACGTGTTCACCACGCCATAGGGCAGACCGATCGACCCGACAAACCTCACCCGCGCCTTCACCACACTCCTCCGCAAGGCTGGCCTCCGACGCATCCGCTTCCACGAGCTCAGGCACTCGACCGCGCCCCTGCTCCTGGAACAGGGAGTCGAACTCGTCGTGATCAAGGAACTCCTCGGCCACGCCCACATCGGCGTCACAGCCACCGTCTACGCCCACGTCAGGCTCCGTCTCCAGCGCGACGCCATCGACACCCGCAGCACCGCCCTTGATCGTCCCGTCAACGACGAGTCGACCCGCCGCTGTGCGGGGCCACAGTCCGCTGACGTTGCCGTCAACTACTGCCGTCACCCCATGCAGAAGCCCCGCCAGGACGCACCTGACGGGGCTTCATCTTTGCGTTCGCGACTTACCCGCTCACGCACTGCAGGGCTACGGCCTCACGCCCCAGAGAATCTCGTAAAGAGATCACGGTCGCGCCAGGAATCAGAGAAGGCATCCAGCATGGCCTCGTGCAGCCGAAGATTGCTGACGTCCCCTCGGGGGTGTCTAATTCTTTCTTCGACCGCCTCTCGGACAGCCTCCCAACGCAGCACATGCATCAGGAAAGAAACAATTTCAACGACACCTTCCCGGGGGGAATCAATCAGAGCGATCACGCGACTCTCGAATTGCCCTCTCAATTCAGGATTCCCCTGCAGAATCGTGAGAGCACGCTCCAATCCCGGCTCGAGTTCTTCGGCGCCGCAGGTCTCCTCTGCCGTAGCTAGGACCCCCTGGACGACCTGCATGAACTCCGCGACCGGATCAGCAGCTAGGCCGCCACGCCTCAATGTACTTCCCATCAGCACCAAGTCCATTCTTGTTGAAGGCATCCACTGCCGCCTTCTGGGCGTGAGCACCGTAAGGCTGATAATGGCCAGACTTATTGTCGAGGTACACGACTTGACCACCCTTGGTCTTGAACTCCCCGGCAGCCAGCACGTCCCTCCCCTGGGCGATGCTCACATGACCAGCCGTTCGCTTCCCAATGACGAGCTCGCCATCGCCGGTCACCACGTATGCATAGTTACCCGAGCGAGAGAGAACGGTGCCGGGAGCAATCGGCTTGAACCACTCCGGCGTATCTGCCGGAATCAAGTTCGAGAAGGAGGTGGGGTCAGGGCCCGCTCCGCTGTTGTGAACGAGGACCGGCGTCTGCCCTGCCAGCACATAGTACGTGTGCAGGTCGTCCACGGTGAGGTTGTAGGTGCGAGCATGCTTGGTGAAGGCACGGTTGGCCTGTACGACGACGGTCGTACCCTCATCCGTAAGGAGGCTCATGCCTGGGCGCAGCTGACCGGCCTCAACCCACTGCTTCTCTGACGGGGACCAGAAGGGGTGCTCGTGTGTGGCCGTGAGTCGCTCAAGTCCTTCGGGTGTTGCAATGGTGAGCTCGTTGAAGTGCTTGTCATCCTCGGTGACGATAAGTCGCGTGACCTTACGGGCTCCCGACTCTCCGCTTTCGGGGTCTGTTGCCAGTACTTCGTCGCCTAGCTCGACCTCCTCGATGTCCTTCGTGGTGCCATCGGCCAAGAGAACGTCAGTTCCTGCAAGGAAGCACTTACACGGAGAGGATTTCCATTTGAAGCTGCCCGCACGGGGGCCGGCCCCCGTGCCTTCATACCCCATGTATTGGCTCATCCTGAGCCATTCGAGATCCCCGTAGGCGTTCTTCATTCCCTTCGGGCATCGCATACTTCCTGGCCCGAAGCACGTGCTCAACGCGGCCACGATCAGATCGTCAGGCCTTAGTTCATCCTCGTACCACCGCATGTCGTCGATGGCGGTGTTGTACTGCTTACGCCATGCCGCATAATCGCCGGGCCCAGTAAGGTATTTTCTGGCTACTTCAGTGATTTCCCGCTCGACAATGTTGACCGGGTCGTTGACACTAACCACATCGTTCACAGAGGGCTTGGTCGCCCCCCCGCTGTGGTACTTGCCGTAGTCGCTGTTCGGCGTCTCTGTCCAGCCGTCGCTCGTGAGACTGCAGCTGACGCCGCTGAGGCAGTCGGCAGGCTTAAGGCCAGTGGGGTCGCTGAATGTGACAGGGTTGTTGTTGGCGTAGTTGTATCCGTTGAGGGACTGGGGCTGGTCCAGGGACAGGAGCGGGTCGACGCTGATGAACTGGCCGAGTTTGGTGTCGTATTCGCGGGCACCGATGTGGGTCAGGCCGGTGGTCGCGTCGATGTCGCCGCCGACGAAGCCTTTCTGGCCGGGCCAGAAGGCGGGCGGGGTGCCGCGTTCAGCGCCGTAGGGGAGTTGCTTGCGGCGGTTGACGGCGAGGTTCGATGCGGTGATGGAGAGGGTGTTGGTGGCGTGGTGGTCTGCGACCAGGAAACGGACCTGGCCGTCGCTGGAGCGGATCGCGGAGCCGCCGGGCACGCTGTAGTACCGGTTGCCGGCCAGTGTGCCGGTGGACTTGGTCAGGATGAGTTCCTGGCCGCCGGGCAGGTAGAGGGTCGTCTTCGTGGGCTCGCGCTTGAGGAGGCGGGTGCCTTCAGGGTCGTAGAGGAACGACGTGGTGGAACCGGAGACGGCCGAAGTGGCGAACTTGCCCTCATCGTTCCAGGTCAGGGATTGGGTGGCGCCAGCAGCCGGGTCCTTCGTGATGAGGTTGCCGGTCTTGTCGTAGGCGTACGTGTCCGTACCGCTCGCCCCGCCGCTGGCCGTCACGCTGCGGACACCGTGGGCCTGGGCCGCGTTCGCTGTGGTCGGGTAGGTGTACGTACGGGTGGTGTCGGCCGAGACGGGGCCTGCCTTGTGCTGGGTCTCCGTGGCGCGCTGGCCGGTGTCGGTGAAGGTCCAGCTCGTCCAGTAGGGGTCGACGGCGCCCAGGATGTTGGTGCCGGCGCCTGTTGAGGGCTTGGTGGAGCAGCTTCCCGCTGTGGTCCAGGCGTCGATCAGCCGGCGGGCCCAGTCGTAGTCGAAGCACTGGTCGTCTTCGATTGACGCGTCGTTCTGGAGTTCCTTGATCCGGGTGACGTTGCCGGCGTCGTCGTAGGTGTAGCGAATGTCGGAGAGGGTTGCCGGTCCGGTGGCCTCACGGTCGACGACCTTGCTCGCTACGCGGCGGGTGGATGCCTCGTAGGTGGAGGTCTGGATGACGCGTTTGCCCAGGTTGCCGAGTTCGGCCTGTGCCAGCTCGCCGAACGGCGTGTACGACGCGCCGCGCAGGTAGACCTGTGAGAGGTCGCCGTCGACCAGGGCAAGTTGGTCCTGGGCTCCGTAGTGGTTGGTGACGGTTTCGGTGGGCAGGACGGTCGCGGCGGCGCTGTTTCCGGTCGTGTACCTGGCCGTGTTGGGCAGGCCGTTCACGGCGGTGGCGGTGGTGGCGACCGTGTAGGTGCCCGCCAGCTCTTCCTCTCCCGCCACGGACGGGATTGTGACCTTGGTGCCGGTGGGTCTGCCTCCGGTGTCGTAGCCGGTCACTGCTGTGGTGTAGGCGGCCGTACCGTCGTAGCGGGTGGAGGTGGCCGGAAGGGCCTTCCCACCGGTGACGGTGTCGTATGTCCACTGGGCGAGCTTCGTGCCGGTGACCGAGTCCTTGCGCAGGCTGGTCTTGCGGCCGAGCTCGTCGTAGGTGGTGGCCAGGGTGATGCCCCGGGCGTCCTTGACCGTCTCGACGCGGCCGTCGGCCCCGTAGGTGGTGGTGGCCAGTCCCTTGTCGGGATCGCTGGCAGTGAGTTGTCTGCCCTGGAGGTCGTACGTGTACGTCCAGGCGTTGCGGCCGGAGTTGTCGCTGATCTGGGCGAGGCGGCCGGCCGTGTCGAACTCGTAGGCGTGCTTCTCGTACTGGGTGGGCGCGGCGCCGATGACCGGGTTGCGGTCCTTGTAGTCGCGGCGTTCGATCACGCGGTCACGTGCGTCGGTGACGGCGAGCGTCGCGGTACCGCCGTCCGGTGGGACGATTGCCGACCAGTTGGCACCGTAGGTGTTCGTGGTCGACCACTTCGGCGTGTTCAGGGTCAGCAGTGTGCTGACCGTGGTGCGGCCGCGGTTGTCGTACTCGGTCGTGGTGGCGCAGGGGATCTGGTTGTCGGTCGCGACGAACGGCGTCGTTGATACCGGGTCGCTGTTGTAGTACGGCGCGTTGGTGCGGACGACGCGGCCGTGGTCGTCGTAGAACGTGTCCGCGACGATGCGGCCGACGACCCCTGTGGCGTCCGCTTGGGATTGCCGCTGGCGCAGCAGCGAGTCGTACAGGGTGACGGAGGTGCCGGTGGTGCCGTCCTCGTACAGGTTCTTGGTCGTCACGGCGGACTGGCTGGTGGGCGACAGTTTGTAGCTGAAGGTGACGTTCGGCTTCTCCGTTGTGGCCCGGCCCTTGGCCCAGGCACTGGTGAGTCGTCCGAGGGAGTCGTAGGCGGAGGTGGCGGTGCGGCCGTTCGCGTCCGTTGCTGTCAGGGTGAGTGCACGCAGGCCGTCGAGTGTGGACGTCGCGGTGTAGCCCTTGGGGTCGGTGACCTTGACGGTTGTCGGCTGTGCGCCGGTGGCCGGGGTGTAGGCGGTCGTGGTGGTCTTGCCGTCCTGACCCGTGACCGTCAGTGCCCGCCCGTAGGCGTCGTACGTCGACTGGCCCGTGGTCTCCCAGTCCAGCAGGCCGGAGGCGTCGAGGCCCTGGGCAGCATCGGTCTTCGTCGCGTTCGCGAGGCCGGCTTTGGGGGAGGCCCCGTATGCCTGCCCGTCGTAGTAGGTGCGGGAAGCGCCCGTGACCTTCGCGTTCGGAGCGGTTGCCGAGCACGGCGCGTGGCTGGTCGTGACCACCTTGGAGGGGTAGGCGATCAGCCAGTTCGTCGTGTCAGGTGTCACGTAGGAGGTCTTCGTGCACCTCGTTTCGACCTCGCCCGCGGCACCGTCGTCGCCCTCCGTGAGTTGGAGGCCGTACGTCGGGTCGTAGGTGCGGGTCGTGGTGTTGCGCCGCCAGGTGGTGCCGTCGTCCAGCAGCGTTTCGCTCAAGGTGGTGGTGGTGCCGGACAGGTAAGCCGTCTTGGCGGGGAGGTCGGGGGCTTCCTCGCTCGGCTTGTCCGGGTCCGTGATGCCCTTGACCGGCTGGGTGGCGGTCGCCTCCGACTCCCAAGGGAGGTTGGTCGTCTTCACGACATTCGGGCCGGACACACCCTCGTAGGTGCGGGTCTGCGCGGTCCGGCCGGCATAGTCGGGCCGGTCGGTCACCCCGAAGACCTGACCGCCCATGCCGGTGAAGTACGTGACGCCGGTCTTGGTCCGGTTCGTGGAGCCGATGATGGTGTCGACTGAGGAGTATCCCTGCCACCGGTTGTAGGTCCGGTGCTTGTTGAGGGTGAACTCTCCTTCGTCCTTCCGCCAGTTGGGTGTGGCGTAGGTGTACGAGGTGGTCTTGGACGGTGAGCCGGTGCCGCCGGTGGTGTCGTCTTCGACGACTTTGGTGACCACGTATTTGTGGAACCAGTCCTTCTCCGGGTCCACGGCCCCATCGCGCGTCCACCACGACGGGTAGCAGCGTTTGGTGTTCTTGTCGGCCGTGGGGAGGGCCGAGGGGGTGCACTCGGTGGCGCTGTACGTGACGAGCGTCTGGCCGCCGGTCTCGTTGGTGACTTTGGTGATGCGGTACTTGTTCAGCGGAGGTTTGCCGTCCGCCGCGTCGACGCGGTTGGGCATGAGGGTGCCCTCGAACGTCGTGGCAGGAAGGGTGAGGTCACCGAGACTGCCTGCGCGGCCGGTGTGCTGGACGGAGTCGAGCCAGAGCGCACGCTTGGAGGTGTCCCCGGTGGCCGGCCAGGACTGGGCCAGAGTCCAGCTGTCTACCGAGGTGAGTGTGCTGCCGACGAGGGAGTAGGTGTTGATGGACTTCAGACGCTTACTGGACCAGAAGCTCGGGGAGGCCTGAAGGCACT
Organism: Streptomyces sp. NPDC127084; assembly: GCF_042724175.1. Lineage (NCBI taxonomy): Bacteria > Bacillati > Actinomycetota > Actinomycetes > Kitasatosporales > Streptomycetaceae > Streptomyces > Streptomyces sp. NPDC127084. The sequence goes on along the minus strand of NZ_JBHXFA010000014.1, from coordinate 40,692 downwards.
TGGTGCCACTGGTGCAGAGCAGATCGACAGGAACGTCCGGACCCCAGTCATCCTTGTGCTCCTCGTCCAAGGTGCAGCTCTCGGCCGCACAGCGGTCGACAAGACCGAACGTGACGCGCCCGGCGGGGTTGGCCGTGTCGTAGACGTGGCCGTGTCGGAGACCGAAGTCGATCTGCGTGAGGACGCTGTCGCGCGTGTAGGCCACCGGGCTGTCGAACTGCTTGTTCTTGGCGTAGTAGCCGACGTACTTCGAGTAGTAGTAGGCCATCGCGTTACCGTGCGGGTCCACGACGTAGTCGAGGTTCCAGCGCCAGCCCTGCTGCACGGCGGAGGAGGCGAAGTCGGCGGCGTGTCCGGGCTCACCGTCATGGTTGCCGAAGACGGGAACGGTGTTGACGGACTTCGTCTCACGGTCACCGGTGGTCCAGCCTGGCAGGCGGTTCTTGCCGAAGAAGTACTGGGTACCGTCGCTTGTGGTGACCTTCCAGTACTCGAAGTCCTTGTCACCGGAGCCGTTGTCGGTCGAGTCGTAGAGGCGCTCGATGCGTGAGCCGTCGTCACCGGAGAGCTTCCACACCTTCTTGCCCGTGTCCCAAACCAGCTCGTTGCTGGAACCGTTCAGCGACAGGGTGGCGTTCTCCGACTTCCAGCAGAGGTCGGCGACCTTGTCGGTCGCGGCGTTGTTGGCGCCGTTCTGCTTGTCGTTCTCGCAGGAGGCGTACGTGCGCTCGACGAAGCCAGGAGAATAGCTCCAGCCCTCACCGATCCATGACGCCTGGTTGTTCGTCGACGCCGTACGACCATCCACCGAGGACGAGCTGTACGCCAAGTTGAGCTTCGGAGCGAGACCGCCCGGGGCGGCTGGCGCTCCGATGGGGATGCTCCAACCGAAGCTGCCGGAATTGCCTCCGGCCGACCATGAGCCGCTCGGGGAAAGCGAGGTTGCCTTGAAGGAACCTTCGTCACCGGACGTGCCCGCCTCCGCGGACACCAGCGCGACCCCACCGGACTGGGCCACGAACCGAGCAGCCTTGTTCGTCGTGGTCGCGGCCATCGGCAGTGGGACGTTGGCCGTCAGTGTGCCGGACTTGCTGTCGTTGCGGGTATCGAGTGGAGTGCGTTCGAGACACGCGGGCTTTTCCGGGGTGGTCAGCGCACAGGCGGGAAGGCTCACAAGTCGCAGGCGGGAGGACCAACCGCCGCCGTACGCGTCGCGGAAGGCCCTGTAGTCGAGTTCGACGCGAGCCACGCCCGGCGCAGCGGAACCATCGATGCGCTGCACAGACAGCAGCACACCCTTGATACCCGCCTTTGCCGTGGCCCGCCGGTCCGCCACGCTCACCCGGACCTTGCCCGGCGGTGTCGCGCCGCTGCGCTGCCTTCCTTCAGGTACCGAGGCGACCTTCATCGGCAGGCTCTCAGCCTTGGCGAAGACGCCGGCCCGCTTCGCCGCGCCAGAGGTTGTCTTGGCCGTGTCAGAGAGTGTGACGTCGTTGGTCGCGGCCTTGGGCCAGCGCACAGGTGCGGGCTTCCATGTGGCCCTGGACCCCGGCAGGAAAGCCGACTTGGGCTTCGCGAGGACGAGTTCGTGTCCGTCGACGGACTTCATCTTCTCCACAGCACGCGGCTCGAACGCCGCCGCAGTGTCGGCGAAGGCAGGTCCGGAGAGGAGCGAGACGGTCAGGGAAGTCGTAATGACACCGACAACAGAGGTGCGGAGTCTTCGCCGTCTCGCCTCGATCCCCTCCCGCTCCCTGGATCTCGCACGGAAGTACGGACGACTGGCTTGCATACCCCACCCCAGGCCAAAAACAGAAAGTAGCCCCCGTATCCAACATGTTCGCCCATTTGAGGGCAAGCATCAGTTCGATAACGCCCTGACCTGCCGCTTCTCGGGACCACTGCCGCGCTATCCCGAGTCACCATCACAGATCAAACGAAGGGGACTAATTGGACTTTCCGGAGATAGAACTACACCTCGTAATTGGCCACTTCTTTGCGTACTGTGCCTACCGCTACCAACACATCACGCACCGAGAAAGCGCCGCATGAGACAGACCACCTCTCGCGGCAGCCGCTCCAGACGCCCCCTGGCGACACTCCTCGCCTTGGCGTTCCCCGCGACTGCCCTCACCGCCTTTGTTCCCGCAGCAGTTGCCGACGGGGCCACGGGGCCCACGGCCGAAACGGAGCAGCAGGTCACTTCGGCCTCCGAAGCGGAGGCGTTCACCCTGGCGGCCAAGGCCGGGCAACGTGTTGAGATCGTCGACCGCCGTGAGGAGAGCGCGGAGACGTTCGCCAACCCCGACGGATCCATGACGCGTCGTCAGTACGCCCGGCCGCTCTGGACCCGCTCGGACCTGACCTGGCGCCGGACGGACCCGAAGGTCGAGCGACGGGAGGACGGCACCCTCGGGCCCCGAGCCACGACCTTTGACATCACGTTCTCCAGCGGCGGCACAGCCCCGCTCGTCACCATGAAGAGCCTGGGCAGGACTCTCGCTCTGACGTGGCCCACAGACTTGCCCGAGCCGGTGGTGGAGGGGAACACCGCGCTCTACAAGTCCGTGCTGCCCGATGTGGACCTGAAGCTGACCGCAGACGTCGACGGCTTCGCCGAGCACCTCATCGTCAACACCCCGCAAGCTGCCGACAATCCGGCACTGAAGAACATCAAGTTGGGGATCGATGCCCATGGGGTGACCCTCGACGACACTGCTGGTGACGTCCTGCTCGCCAAGGACGCGGAGGGGAACGTCGTCTTCAAGGCGCCGCAACCCAAGATGTGGGAGCAGCCCTCGTCGGCACAGGACGGCGCCAAGACGTCGACTGGGTCCACGGCCGCTGCCAAGTCCGTGCGACAGGCCGGTGCCAAGTCGATGGTGTCCACTATCGCAGCCACCGATGCGGATCCCGCTGACAAGCCGGAGACCGCACCTGTCGCCGCAGATGTCACAGGGTCCACTCTCACGCTCACCCCGGACGCGGGGCTGCTGGCTTCGGCAGACCAGTTTCCCTTGATCATCGACCCGATCTTCAGTGGCGGAGGCAGGGAGTCCTGGGCGGTCATCTACTCTGACACCCCTAGCGACTCCTACCCCAACGGCCAGGGCTGGCACTCCGGTACGCCCTCGGACGAGCCGAGGGTCGGTTACAACGGCTCCGGCGATACCAGCTCGTTCTTCTCCATGGACACCAAGGGCCTGAGTGGGGCCACGATCTCCGACGTCACTTTCGCCGTTGAGGAGACCCATTCCTGGGGTTGCGACGCGGACGTGGCCGGCCCCACTGAACTGTGGAGCGCCGATAGCATCAGGACGGCTCCCACCTGGAACAGCCAGGGCAACTACTGGGGTTCCAAGCTCGATGCCGACTCCTTCGCCCATGGCAATCCGAAATACTGCCCCGGCGTCCGGGGCCATGACTTCAAGTCGTCGGCGCTGACCGACTATGTCCAGGAAGCCGCGGACAAGGGTTTGGACCCCATCGTCCTCGGCATGCGCACCCCGCTCTCGTATCGGGGCAACGTCAACAGTTTCAAGCGGTTCCGCAACAGTCCGGCTCTTGAGGTCACCTACAATTTCAAGCCCGAGGTCCTCGACGCGGATGCCTACGAAGGCACCTGGACTCCTGGCGGGGACGGAAACAAGCATGTCCCTTGCGGCGGGACGATCGGCAACAGCGGCCTCGCCCTGACCGCCACCCTTCGGGACAAGGACGGCGGCACGGTCACACCCGAGTTCGTCGTCACCGACTCCGACGGAAGCAGTGTCCCGGTCAGCTACGCCACCAAGGTGGCGAGCGGCCAGACAGCCACCGCCACCGTGCTGGCAAAGAACCTGGCCAACGGCACGTACAAGTGGAAGGTCCGCGCCACGGATGGCGAAGGACCGGCCAGCGCCTACACAGCCAGCTGCTCCTTCACCGTGGACAGGATCGGTCCCAAGTACCGCGTCGACGTATGGACGGAGGACGGCGACACGATCCCGTCCAGCACCAGGTTCAAGGCACGCAAGAAGGTCCGCTTCAAGGTTCACAACCCGGCCGGGGACCTTGCGGGCTTCTGCTGGGCGATGGACCACCCCATCTCCGTATCCAGCTCCCGCTGCTCCAACGGCAACTGGGTCCCCGTCGGTTCCAGCGGCTACACCGCCTACATCGACGTGGTCCCGACCGGCTATCCGAACAGCACCCTCTACGTGCTCGCCTACGACGACGCCGGCAACCACTCCCCCACGGACGGGGACGAAGACACCACCGTCCTGAAGACCAGTCAGGCCGATGTCGTCTACGAACCCGGCATGAAGCCCTCAACCCAGGGTTTCGCGCATGACCGGCTCGGTGACCTCGACGGAGACGGGTACGGCGACGTACTCGCCACAGACACCCTCGGCCGCCTGCACTTCTACGGCGGCGACGGCACGGGCAACGTTGCTTCGTCCGTGGTCGTGGGAAGCGGCGGCTGGAGCGGAGCCCTCATCGCACACGGCGGTGACTTCACCCACCTGACCAGCCCCACGGCCGCCCCCGACGGTTACGAGGACATTCTCGTACGACTGAAAGACGACAAGACCTACCTCTATGCGGGCAACGGCCTCGGCGAGCCCTGGTTCTGGACCCGCCGCGAGCTGGCAGCACCCTCCAGCTCAGCCGAGGTCGGCGGCTGGAAGAGCGTCCTGCAGATGATCACGCCAGGTGACATCGATGGTCGTACCGACAGCGGCTACAAGGGTGGGAACGACCTGGTCACGATCCAGTGCAAGGCAGATCCCTGCACCGACGCCGACGCCGACCTCTATCTCTACTCCGGGAGGACCGCTGGGGACGGTGCCGCGAACCAGGCGGACCCCTTCGACCTCGAGAAGCCGAAGCGCATCGGCAACGGCTCGCTGTGGCTGAACCGCACGATCCTCGCGATCGGCGACCAGGACGGTGACGGTATCAAGGACCTTCTCGCACGAGATGAGACGAGCCGCGAGCTCATCATCTTCCCCGGAGAGAAGAGCGCCAGCGGCACCTACAGTCTCGACTTCGACCGCAAGGCGGTCTACGGCAGCGGCGGCTGGAACAAGGGAAACAGGCCCCTTCTGGCCTCCGCCGGCAATGCGCAGGGCGTAGTCAAGACCCTGACCGACTCGGTCGACGGCGCCACCACCCAGTACCGGGGTTTCGTGCCCACTACCGGCGCGACCGCGGGCGACCTATGGGCCACCACTCCCGCGGACTCCGACCTCGTGATCAACTACGTCACGAGCAGTGGGGCCGCCGACAGCACCACCTGCCCCACCGGATGTCTGCTCTTCTACCCGGGCGGCACGACAACACACCGCTCCCCCCAACTGGTCGGAACCGGGTACTGGTCCAAAACCATCACCGGGATCTTCTGACCCATCGGTTTCTCGCACCACGATGTCCCCGGCCCGCGGGCCGGGGAGATCAGTGTAGGTGTCCTGTTGTTGCGTGCGTGAAGTCGGCGCGCGGCGGCGATAGCCACCGCGGCCGCGTTCATCAGCGGACCACTGGTCCTCGCACCTGCTGCGGCCGCCGACAGCGAGCCGCTCGTCCTGGCCGCGGACGACCAGGTCGCGGCGCCAGGTGCCTCCTGGCGGGCCGAACCCTGGCACGTGTCCGGCCCCTATCGCAACGGCACCATGGTCTTCGCCCTCTCCACCGAGGCCCTGACCGGGGCCATCGCGGCGGACGCGGTCCTCCCCGACACTTTCATCCTGCAGGACAACGACTGCAAGACGCCGCCAGGCACCCACGGCGTCTACACCTGCGAGCGAGGCCCGTTCTACGAGGGCTACAGCAAGCTCTCATTCCACCTCAGCGAGAGCACCCGCAATGTGAGGGTGCACTTCGGATACGCCTGGGTACCGGCCGGTGGAGACATCTCAGCGGCCGTACAGTCCGTGCAGAAGTCGGAGAACCTCCCCGAAGACGCCACGCACGGCCACGCCCTCCTCAAGGTCGTCACCCCTGCCACGGCCGCCGCCCGCAACACCGTCGCCTTCGACACACCGGCCGTACCGGCAGGACGCTCCGTACGCCACAAACTACGCGTCCACGCCACCGACCCCGGGAATGTACGCACCTACTACGCCCGGTCCGTCGGGCAGCCGAGCTGGCGCCGTGACAAAGTGGCCATCACCAACGTCACCACAAGCCCCGGTATCTCGTGCAGACTCGACACCCGCCTGATCCTCGAGGGCGGAAACAACCTCAACTGCGAGGCGAGCTCCGGCGACCACACCATCGAGTACACCCTGACCGCACCTGCCGGCATGGACACCTGGCGGATCGCCACCCACGTGGTCCACGACATCTACGACCTCGCGCCCCACGGCAGCGCACTCGACCGCACATCCGCCTTCACCGCCGGTACCGGCCCGCTGCACCTGCGCCATCAGCTCCTGGCCCGGGACCCCTCCGGAAACCTGTACAGGTTCGCCGGGACCGGAAAGCCCACCACGCCGCTCTCCACGCGCAGCCTGATCGGCACCGGCTGGCAGACCTACAACCAGATCACCAAGCTGGACCCCGTCAGCGAAGACCTCTCATTCCCCGGCGCAGTCCCAGCCAGTGCGCAGCACGGGCACGGGGACCTCGTCGCCCGGGACACGAAGGGCACGCTCTGGTACTACCAGCGCCAGTTCACCTTCAAGGCGCCCGAAACGTTCAAGGCCCGCGTCAAGGTCGGCACCGGCTGGAACGCGTACGACACCCTCACCGGTGCCGGCGACGTGAACGGCGACAAGCTGTCCGACCTCCTCGCCCGGGACAAGACCGGCGTGCTCTGGCTCTACAAGGGCACCGGCAAGCCGTCGGCGCCCTTCGCCACCCGAGTCAGGGTCGGCGGCGGCTGGCAGGCGTACAACCGGCTGGCCGGTTCGGCGGACCTCACCGGTGACGCACACCCCGACCTCCTCGCCCGAGACAAGACCGGCGTGCTCTGGCTCTACAAGGGAACAGGCAACTCCAGCCCTCTGTACGGCACACGGATCAAGATCGGTGGCGGCTGGCAGACCTACGACGCACTGTCCGTCGTCGGCGACCTGACCGACAACGGCAAGGCCGACCTCATCGCCCGCGACGGTTCGGGCGCCCTGTGGCTCTACAAAGGCACCGGCCACACCTCCGCCCCGTTCGCCACGCGTACCAAGATCGCCACCGGCTGGAAGGGCTACAACAACCTCCTCTGAACCGGGACAAGACGGCGAATCCATGTGCAGCAGCCTCCGCTCGTGCGCGGGCTGCTGCACACCTATGCGAGGCAGAGAGGGACCGACACACGGCTGGATGAGCGGGCCGCCACAGGCCGGGGACTCCGGGCGGTTGATGATCCGTAGTTCCGTCAAGCCTCGCCCAGATGGAATTACGTATCGATATGCTCCGGACGCTCCATTGGCGCACCACTGAGGGTGGGTCTCATGCGCGTCCACCGCACTCTGACTGCCGCTACATTGGTCGTCTTCGGCACCGCTTTCGGGATTGCCGCCACTGCACCGGCGGAGGCAGCCGAGTACTCGTCAGCGCTGAAGATCAAGGGCATCCAGTACGACGCCCCGGACACGGACTCCAACAAGTGCTCCAGCGGCAACACCAAGAATGAGTACCTGACGATCAAGAGCTAGCGCGTTCCGCACGCGTGAGATGCGACCGGGGCGGGCGCCCTCATCACCCCGGGGCGGTGGTGTCCTCCCTGCCGACTCGGCGTCTTCGACCGGCACCCGCCGCTTCTCAGCGGCCAGCCCTGCACCCCGCTGTCGCTATCCATCTGCGAGGCTTGCCATCACGGAGCATCGTTGAGGGCTTCTTCCCCGAGCTTCGCGCCCCGCCGTTACGACCATGTTCAGCTGCCACCACCCGACAGTGGCGATACGGCTGTTACTCCAGCCGGTGACGACCCATCCACTACAGAGTCTTACCACCGGTGCGGCTACCCAAGAACAAGGACCACCGGCCCGCTTGCGTGAAAGGCGCTTCTCCGACGGGGCACACAGCCCATCCCGAAAGTCGATTCCCCGCCTGTGACCGACAATGAACAGGCCGAGGCCCATGACGATGACGACCATCCACCGCGTGACGGTGCGGTGGACGTCGAGCAGCGTCGCCTCGTAGCTGGTGTAGGCCCAGGTGCCGAACACGGCGACGAGCAGCACCGCGGTCTCCGCTGCTCCGCGCCAGTCCTGGTGCTCGAGCAGGTGGTGGGAGAGCTGCGAGACGGCGAAGACGAAGACGAGGTCGTAGAACAGTTCGAGGGGGGACACCGGCCGGCGCAGTCTGAGTGACTCGGGCACGCTGCTCATGATCCGTGGTCTCCTGCGTCTGCTTCGGGCGGGCGGCCCTCACCGGACGAGGTGCTTCTTGTAGAACGGGATCAGGTGATCCAGGGCGATCTTGACCGGTTCGGGCTGGTCGTACAGGTCGTAGTGGGAGAAGCCTTCCGCCACGACCAGTTCCTTGTCCTTCGACGCCGCGCGGCGGTAGATCTCCAGGCCGTCCCGGTACGCGCCGAACGCACCGGGCTTGTCTCCGACGACTACGCACAGCGGCCGCGTCAGGAGAACCTCGGCGCGGTGGAAGGCGTCCCAGCCGATCGCGGAAGCCTGCCGGGAGAACAGTCCCTCGGTACGGCCGCTGGGCTTCTCGCCGCGCTCGGTGCGGTAGTACGCGGTGGCCTCGGACAGGTCGAGTTCGGTCAGACCCTGCTCCTTGGCGACCTCGGGAGACGCCGGCAGGTACTGGGTGACCCGCCGCTCTTCTCCCCGTGCCTCGGCCGTACGCTGCTCGGCAACGGCGTCGAGGGCGCCGATGGGGTCGTAGCCGCTGAAGGACTCGTGCATGAGGCGCCCGAAGTTCACGCCTGTGACGCTGCCGACGGCCTTGATGCGGCGGTCGGTCATGGTGGCGTTGATGGAGTAGCCGCCGCCACCGCACACGCCGATGACCCCGATGCGGTCGGCGTCGACGTAGGGCAGCGTCACCAGGTAGTCGATGACGTAGCTGATGTCCTGGGCCCGGAACACCGGGTCCTCGATCGACCGCGGCTCACCGCCGCTTGCGCCCTGGAAGCTGGCGTCGAAGGCGATGACGACGAATCCTTCGTCCGCCAGCGCCGTTCCGTAGACGTTGCCGGCAGTCTGCTCCTTGCACGAGCCGATGGGGTGAACGCTGACGATGGCGGGGTAGGTCCGGCTCTCGTCGAAGCCCGACGGGAGGTAGATGTCAGCGGCAAGGTCCCAGGCGAGCGCCGTGACGGAGACGTGCTTGATGTTGTCGGTCATGGGTGCAACTCCTCGTCGGTGAAGCGGGTCGCGGCCAGTGGCAGGGGCGGGGCCGTGCGTCCCAGAAGTGATCAGCCCTTGTCGGCGGGCTCGCCCGTCAGGTGCTCCCGGAAGAACGGGGCGGCCTGGGAGATGGCGCGATCGACGTACTCGGGCACGTCGTAGAAGCTCATGTGCGTACCGCCCTCGACGACCTGGAGCTGCTTGGGGCTGCGGACCCGGCCGTGCAGTTCGGTGGACATCCACAGCGACCCGGCCTCACTGCCGGCCACGATGAGGATCGGCTGGGTGAGGAGGTCCTCGACCATGTGGAAGGCGTCGAAGGTGAAGATCCGCGAGACGCTCTTGGTGAAGAGGAACTTGTTCTTGGCGTTGGGGTGCTGGGCGCGCGGGGTGAGGTAGTAGTCGCCGGCCTCGACCAGGTCGCGCGGGGTGTTCTCGTCCGGCTCCGGCGGGACGTAGGGCAGGTAAGTCGGGTCGGCGCCCTTCGTGGCCTCGGCGGTCCGCTGCTCGGCAAGAGCCCTGAGAGTGGGCACGGCGGCCGCGTCGGAGTCGGTGCCGTACCAGCCGCGGCGGAAGGAGGTGCCGATGTTGACGGCGCTGACGGTGGTGAGGGCCTTGATCCGGTAGTCGGTCATCGCGGCGTTGACGCTGTAGCCGCCGCCGGCGCAGACGCCCAGGGCGCCGATGCGCTCGGGGTCGACGTAGTCGAGGGACTGGATGTAGTCGACGGCGGCGCGGACGTCCTCGACGCGAGCGTAGGGGTCCTCCAGGTGGTGGGGCTCGCCGCCGCTGTCGCCCTGGAAGGAGGCGTCGAAGGCGAGCGCCACGAAGCCCTGCTCGGCGAGCTTGCTCGCGTACAGGCCGGCGGCCTGTTCCTTCACGCCGCCACCGGGGTGGACGACGACGATGGCCGCGTGAGGGGTGTACGGGGCGAAGCCGTCGGGCAGGTAGAGGTTGCCCGCCATGGTGATCTGGCCGTTGGGGAAGGTGATGGCTTCCATCATCTGCTCCTGTTGTGTGTAGGTGCGGTGTGGTTTCAGTGGGTGCGCAGGTGCGCGAGGTCTTCCCTGACGCGGGCCGGTTCGGCGTCCAGGGGCAGGTTGGCGGTGTCCTTGACGGCGTCGAGGGCACCGGAGAGGTCCGGCTGGGCCTTGGCGAACAGGGCGGTGAAGTCCTTGGTGGCCCGGCCGGGCCCGGAGAAGACCTCGAAGGTCTTGCCGATGGCTGCGTCGTCCAGCAGCGCCTCGACCAGGAGGCCGCCGAGGGCCTCGCGGCTCACTCCGTCTTCGCCCGTGTCACCCTGCTCGATCCGCAAGTGCGCCCCGCCCTCGCCGGCATCCAGCCAGCCGGGGCGCACGATCGTGTACGGGGCGCCGCTGAGCCGTACGAGCCGCTCGGAGCGGCGCTTCCAGTCCAGGGCGTGACCGCCGTCGTTGAAGGAATGGTCGCGGCGGGTGACGAAGATCGTCGTCTGCAGGACGATCCGGGGCCGGCGCTCCCCGAGCGCACGCAGGACGTTCGAGACGCCGCCGTAGTCGATCCGCTCGAAGGACTCGGGGCGGGCGTCGTCGTCCGAGCCGTGCACGAAGATCACCGCGTCGATGTCCCGGACCGCCGCTGTGAGGGTGTCCGGTGCCGTGAGGTCGCCGACGACGATCTCGGTGCCAGGAGGGAGCGCCTTGCGGGCGCGGGATGCGCTGCGGGCGAGGGCCACGGCGGTCAGACCGCGGGCGGTCGCCGCGGCGACCACGTGCTGCCCGGTGCGGCCGGTGGCCCCGACGACGAGGACACGATCGATAGAGGGCATGAGGGGTTCAGCTCCTTCTTCGGCTCAGGAGTCGATGACGGCCATTCCGGCTTCGTCGTGACGCTCCCCGGCGGCCGGGGTCAGGTTGTTGAGCCGGTCGATCTGTTCGCCGGTGAGTTCGACGCGGTCGGCGGCGGTGTTCTCCTCGACGCGCGAGACCCGCTTGGTGCCGGGGATGGGGGCGATGTCATCACCCTGGGCGAGGAGCCAGGCCAGAGCGACCTGTGCCGGTGTCGCGCCCGCCTCCGCCGCGACGGCCTCGACCTCGTCGACGATCCGCAGATTGCGCTGGAAGTTCTCGCCGATGAAACGCGGATTGATCCTGCGCCAGTCGTCCTCGGCGAAATCCTGGGTGGAACGGATCTTCCCGGTGAGGAAGCCGTGGCCAAGGGGCGAGTAGGGGACGAAGCCGATGCCCAGCTCACGCAGCAGGGGCAGCAGCTCGGCCTCAGGGTCGCGAGTCCATAGGGAGTACTCCGTCTGCAGGGCTGCGACGGGATGCACGAGGTGGGCGCGGCGGATCGTGGCCGGGCCGGCCTCGGACAGGCCGATGTGGCGGATCTTGCCCTCGGCGACGAGTTCGGCCAGGGCGCCGAACGTCTCCTCGATCGGGGTGTCCGGGTCGACCCGGTGCTGGTAGTACAGATCGATGTAGTCGGTGCCCAGACGGCGCAGCGAGCCTTCGACAGCGGTGCGGATGCTGGCCGGGCTGCTGTCCAGCCCCGGGCGGCCGGTGTAGGAGATGCCGCCGAACTTCGTCGCCAGCACGACCTGGTCCCGGCGGTCCTTCACGGCTCGGCCGACGAGTTCCTCGTTGGTGTACGGGCCGTAGATCTCCGCGGTGTCGATGTGGGTGACACCCAGGTCCAGCGCGCGGTGGATGGCGCGGACGGCCTCGGCGTCGTCACTGCCGGCACCGGTGTAGTAGGCGGACATCGACATGGCGCCGAGGCCGACGCGCGAGACGTCGAGTCCGCCGAGAGTGATGTGCTTCATGAGGAGGATGGCTCCGTTTTCCCTGTTGATTCAAAGCGGATGGTGGCCGTGAGCGGAGGATGTGTCCGACTCGCGGTCGGAGCAGACCAGAAGGTCTCGGCTCCGAATTCCTAGAGACCGGCGAATATTCGCCTCTCCGTCATTCTTCTCTTGGCCACAGGACGAAACTCGCACGCGCCATGCGCCCCCACCAGAGGAGACTTTCATCCTGGGAGGAATCCATCCAGGGATAAAAATATCCCTGCCACCCCAGTTACCTGCCGGGTGACACTGGAGACCATGACCAATAGTGCGCGCCCCGATGAACTGGGGGCCTTCTTGAAGGCACGCCGAGCCGACCTGAGCCCGCAATCGATCGGTCTCCCCGAGAGCGGAGCCCGCCGCCGTGTCCCGGGGCTACGCCGCGAGGAGGTCGCCGCCCTAGCCGCCATCAGCGCCGACTACTACACCCGCCTGGAACAGGGCCGCATGCAGGCATCGGCGCCGGTGCTGAACACACTGGCACGCGTCCTGCACCTGGACGACGACCAGCGCACCTACATGTTCCAGCTCGCCGGGCGCCCCTCGGGAAAGCCCGCACGCCGCTCCGCCCAGAAAGCACAACCCCGACTGCAGCGTCTGCTCGACGACCTGGCCACGACCCCGGGAATCATTCTCGGCCGGCGCATGGACATTCTCGCGTGGAATCCACTCGCGGCAGCTCTCGTCACCGATTTCTCACACATTCCGGAGAAGCACCGGAACTATATACGCCTGGTTTTCACCGACCCGAAAATGCGGGAGCTGTATGCCGACTGGAAGAACGTCGCCCACACCTGTGTGGCCCAGCTTCGCATGGAGGCGGCCCGCGACCCGGACAATCCGCGCCTCACCACACTCGTCGGCGAGCTGTCGGTCCAGGACGCCGATTTCCGCCGATGGTGGGCCGACCACCACGTAGCAGTGCGAGGAGTCGGCACGAAGACACTCAGGCACCCGGTCGTCGGCGACCTGACCCTCGACTGGGACACCCTCGCCTCCACCACCGACACCGACCAGCAGCTCGTGGTCTGGTCCGCCGAACCCGGCTCCCCCTCCCACGACGCCCTACGCATCCTCGCCTCCTGGGCCAACGCCACGACCTCGGCCACCACCGAGACCAGCACCGACACCGACCGCTCGCTGCCCGGCTGACCTGAGCCGCTGCCACACTGGAACCATGAGCAGTGGCGACCCGAAAGAACTGGGCACATTCCTCAAGGCGCGCCGGGCCGAGCTGGATCCCCTCCAGGTAGGGCTGCCGGACACCGGACCTCAGCGGAGGGTGGCGGGCCTGCGCCGCGAGGAGGTCGCCCAGCTGGCCGCCATCAGCACCGACTACTACACGCGCGTCGAACAGGGCCGCATGCAGGCATCCGTCCCCGTCCTGGAGGCAATCGTCCGGGCCCTGCGCCTCACCGACGACCAGCGCACCTACCTGTTCGAGCTTGCCGGCCGTCCACCGATCGAAGTGCCTGCCCCACCGGACCGGACTGTCACCCCGCACACCCGCAGACTCCTCGACCAGCTGACCGAATCACCCGCCGTGGTCCTGTCCGACACCATGGACGTCCTGGCCTGGAACCGGCTCGCCGCAGCCCTCCTCACCGACTTCGGACAAGTCCCCGAAGAGGACCGCAACTACGTCTGGCTGCTGTTCAACGACCCCGTCCTGCGTGCCCTGTACGACGACTGGGAGACCGGCGCACACGCCTGCGTGGCCTACCTGCGCATGCACACCGCCCGCCGCCCGGACGACCCCCGCCTCCTGCGTCTCCTGGAACGGATGGCGCATCATGCCGACTTCCAGAACTGGTGGCAGACGCGCGAGGTCGCCGTTCAGGGCGCCGGCAACAAGGTCTTCCACCATCCGGTCGCCGGTACCCTCGTCCTCGACTGGGACACCCTGACCAGCTCGACTTCCCCCCAGCAGCATGTCGTCATCTGGACGGCGGAGTCCGGCAGCCCCTCGGAGAAGGGGCTTCGTCGTCTGGCGACAGCCGCAGCCGACAAGCAGCGGACAGGTCTGCCCACACGTCGTCCGTGAACACCCGCCGTCAGGGTCTGCGTACACCGCATCGGCGCGGTGCTGATCGGGGCCTCCTTCTGATCCTCCGTGCGCCGCAGCAAGCGGTTCGCGGATGCCGAGGGATCCGGCACGACCCAGAAACGGCGATGGGCCTCCGTGAGCTGATCATGTTGTGGCTGGCGGCACTCAATGACGAGCCATCAGAACTAGCGTCAACTGAGCGTCGATGTGGTCGGCCTCCCTTCATACTGATGGAAGGACGACCGCACCGCCGTTCCGGTACGCCATCTAGAACGCCAGGTCAGACGGCGTTCGTCAGCAGACCACGCGCTTCACGTCGTGCACCTACGGAATCATGTCGGCACGACCCGCCCGCAACCTGGGGAATCAGAAAATCAGCAGGTCAGAGGCCCTTTGCAGCGGGCTCAAGAATCGCCACGCACTCCACGTGCGAGGTCATCGGGAACAGGTCGAACGCCCTCAGTGTCCGTGGCCTGTACCCGCACTCGCCGAAGTACGCCAAGTCCCGTGCCAGCGCAGCCGGGTCGCAGGCCACGTAGGCGATGCGGCGGGCGCCGAGGGTGGAGATGTACTCGACGGTGGTGCGGCCCGCGCCCGCGCGAGGGGGGTCGAGGACGACGAGGTCGGCTTCGGTGATGCCGGTACGCGGGAGGACGGACTCGACCTTGCCCTGTTCGATGCGGACCCTCGGGAGGTCCTGGAGGTTGTGGCGGGCGTCCTCCACCGCGCGCTTGCCGGACTCGATGCCCAGCACCGCGCCCTTTTCGCCGACGCGCTGGCCGATGGCGCCGGCGAACAGGCCGACGCCGCAGTAGAGGTCGAGGGCCGTGTCGCCCTTGCGCGGGAGCAGGCCCTGCATCACGGCCTGGACGAGGGTCTGGGCAGCCTTCGGGTGGACCTGCCAGAAGCCGCCCATGCCGACGCGGTAGGTGCGGTCGTCGGCGCGTTCGCGGACGAAGGGGCGGCCGTGGACGCGGTGGACGCTGCCGTCCCTCTCGTGGATGCGCAGGACCGACACCGGCTTGTCCAGCTCCACGATCGGGAGCCGGGCACCGGGGCGCGGGGTGAGGATGACCTGGCGGTCCTGGGAGCCGGTGGCGGCGATGGCCTCGATCGATGCCATGCCCTCCCAGGAGCGCTGCTCGACGCCGAGTTCGGTCACACCCGGCGCGGCGATCATGCAGTGGTCGACCGGTTCGACCTCATGGGAGCGGTGGCGGCGCAGCCCGGCCCGGCCTGAGGGGTCGACGGCGTACTGGACGCGGGTCCGCCAGGCGGGCACCTCGCCTGCGGGCAGCTTGTCGCCCTCAGCGGGCATCACCGTGCCGTCCCAGCCGGCCTCCTCGGGGGTGAGGCCGGCGAGGCGCTTGAGCTGCTCCGCGATGACCTCGCCCTTGAGGCGGCGCTGCGCGCCCGGCTTGGCGTGCTGCCAGTCGCAGCCGCCGCACTTTCCAGGGCCCGCGAACGGGCAGGGCGCCTCGACACGGTCCTTGGACGGCTCCAGTACGCGGACCGCGTCGGCGCGCAGATAGCGGGAGCCCTCCTCGCCCTCGGTGACGCGGGCCACGACCCGCTCGCCGGGCAGGGCGTGCCGGACGAACAGCACCTGGCCCTCTTCGGTGCGGGCGATGCAGTGGCCGCCGTGTGCGACGGGGCCGATCTCGACCTCGTACTCCTCCCCGACAAGCGAGGACTCAGGTGCGTTCTGCATGGCGGGGAGGACTCCAGAGGGCATGGGGTGCGACTGCGACAGCCCACCAGTCTACGTGGGTGCGCGGAGACCTCAGGCCTTGGTGCTGGGCTCCCTGACCGGCTCGCCCACGGGTCCGCGGCGCACCGCGCCCGGGGCGTTCCAGTCCTGGCGCTTCTTGGCCCGCGCCTTCGCCGCCTCGGACGACTGGAGCTGGTACGGCACCGAGGTGACCATGACGCCCGGAGTGAACAGCAGCCTGCCCTTGAGGCGCAGCGCGCTCTGGTTGTGGAGCAGGTGCTCCCACCAGTGGCCGACCACATATTCGGGGATGATCACACTGACCGCGTCCCGCGGGCTCTCTCGGCGCAGGCTCTTCACATACTCGATGATCGGCCGGGTGATCTCCCGGTAGGGGGAGTCGAGGATCTTGAGCGGTACGTTGATGCCGCGCCGGTCCCACTCCGCCTTGAGGGCTTTGGTCTCCGCCGGGTCCACGTTGATGCTGAGCGCCTCAAGCCGGTCGGAGCGCATCAGCTTGGCGTAGGCGACGGCGCGCAGCGTGGGGCGGTGGACCTTGGAGACCAGCACGATCGAGTGGACCCGGGAGGGGCGCACGGTGTCGTCGGTCGGCTCGTCCGGGGCGGCGATCTCGTCGGCGACGCGGTCGTAGTGCTTGCGGATCGCCGTCATCGTTCCGTAGAAGATCACCATGCCGAGCAGGGCGACCCATGCCCCGTGGGTGAACTTGGTGCCCAGGACGACCACCAGCACCAGGCCGGTGAAGAAGGCGCCGAAGGTGTTGATCGCCCGGGAGCGGATCATGTGGCGGCGCTTGGCGGGGTCGCGCTCGGTCGCCAGATGGCGGTTCCAGTGCCGCACCATGCCGGTCTGGCTGAGGGTGAAGGAGACGAACACACCGACGATGTAGAGCTGGATCAGCTTGGTGGAGTCGGCTCCGTAGACCCAGACGAGCAGGATCGCGGCGCCCGCCAGCAGCACGATGCCGTTGGAGAAGGTCAGCCGGTCGCCGCGGGTGTGCAGCTGGCGCGGCAGGTAGCGGTCCTGGGCCAGGATCGATCCGAGTAGAGGGAAGCCGTTGTACGCGGTGTTCGCGGCCAGGAACAGCACCAGGGCGGTGGCGGCGGCGAGCACGATGAAGAAGAACGTCCCGTTGCCGAAGACGGCTGCCGCGACCTGGGAGATGACCGGGTTCTGGACGTAGCCGGAGCCGACCGGGACACCGTCGCGGATCAGGTCCTGGGCGGGGTGCTCCGCCATTCTGACGTCTGTTGCTATGGCCAGGCCGATGATGCCGCAGAACATGGTGACGGCCAGGGCGCCCATGAGGAGCAGCGTGGTGGCGGCGTTCTTGCTCTTGGGTTTGCGGAAGGCGGGGACGCCGTTGCTGATGGCCTCGACGCCGGTGAGCGCGGCGCAGCCGGAGGAGAAGGCGCGCAGCAGCAGGAAGACCAGGGCGAAGCCGGCCAGGCCCTGTGCCTCGGGCTTGATCTCGAGGTCGGCGGTCGGGGCGCGCATGGTGTCGTCGAGGACGAGTCCCTTGTAGGCGCCCCACACGATCATGATGAAGACACCGGCGACGAAGATGTAGGTCGGGATGGCGAAGAGCTTGCCCGACTCCTTGACACCGCGCAGGTTCATCAGCGTGAGCAGCACGATTATGCCGATGGCGCAGAACACCTTGTGCTCGACCACGAACGGGATCGCGGAGCCGAGGTTCTCCACGCCGGAGGAGATCGACACGGCGACGGTGAGTACGTAGTCGACAAGGAGCGCGCTGGCGACGGTGAGGCCCGCCTTGGGGCCGAGGTTGGTGTTCGCCACCTCGTAGTCGCCACCGCCGCTGGGGTACGCGTGGACGTTCTGGCGGTACGAGGCGACCACCGTGAACATCAAGACGACGACGCCCGCCGCGATCCAAGGGCTGAAGTGGTAGGCCGACACACCCGCGATCGAGAGGACCAGCAGCACTTCGCCGGGGGCGTACGCCACGGAGGACAGCGGGTCGGAGGCGAAGACGGGGAGTGCGATGCGCTTCGGCAGGAGCGTTTCTCCCAGCCGGTCGCTGCGCAGGGCCCTGCCGATCAGGATCCGTTTGAGCGGGTCGGTCAGTTTAGGCACGCAGAGGATCGTAAGGGCTCTGTCAGGGGGAAACCCACTCGCGGCCCGTCAGGGATTCGTATGGACTCCAGTCGCCACGTTGTGATGCCGGCCGGGTACACAGGGCTATGGGGATTCCCCGTGTAATCCGAGCCCGTCCGCTCGCACGGATACGCCAACGCGTTCGGATGGGTACCGCGGATGAGGGCAAGCGGATAGCCGCGTCATAAGCTCGTCAAGGGCAGCGCCGGGCGCTGTTGCCCGGCCATTGCCCAGCAGAGCCGAGAGAGAAGAGTGACCAGGGTGTTTGCGCAGGTCAGCCGGATGACCAGGACTGCGGGGTAGATAGGTGCACATTGTCATCATGGGCTGCGGCCGGGTGGGAGCGGCACTCGCGCAGACCCTGGAGCAGCAGGGACACACGGTCGCCGTGGTCGACCAGGACCCCACCGCCTTCCGTCGCCTGGGCTCCGGGTTCGGCGGGCGCCGGGTGACCGGTGTCGGCTTCGACCAGGACACCCTGCGCGAGGCGGGTATCGAGGAGGCCGGCGCCTTCGCGGCCGTCAGCAGCGGCGACAACTCGAACATCATCGCGGCTCGGGTCGCTCGGGAGATGTTCGGCATCGAGAACGTCGCGGCCCGGATCTACGACCCCCGGCGCGCCGAGGTCTACCAGCGCCTCGGGATCCCCACCGTGGCCACGGTCCGGTGGACCGCCGACCAGATGCTGCGCCGGCTGCTGCCGTCCGGAGCCGAGCCACTGTGGCGTGACCCGAGCGGTGGTGTGCAGCTCGCGGAGGTGCACACGTCACCGGCCTGGATCGGCCAAAAGATCAGCAAACTGCAGGAGGAGACGGGTGTGCGTGTCGCGTTCCTCACGCGGCTGGGTGAGGCGGTGCTGCCGACGTCGCAGACGGTCCTCCAGGAAGGCGATCTGGTCCATGTGATGATGCGCACGGACGAGATCGAGAAGGTCGAGGCGGCGTTCGCCCAGGGTCCCGAGGAGGCCGGTCACTGATGCGGGTCGCGATTGCCGGGGCCGGCGCGGTGGGGCGTTCCATCGCGGGCGAGCTGCTGGAGAACGGGCACGAGGTGCTCCTGATCGACAAGGCGCCCACCGCCATCTCGGTGGAGCGGGTGCCGCAGGCGGAGTGGCTGCTGGCCGACGCCTGTGAGATCACATCGCTGGACGAGGCCGCCTTGCAGCGGTGCAACGTCGTGATCGCGGCGACCGGTGACGACAAGGTCAACCTGGTCGTATCGCTGCTGGCGAAGACCGAGTACGGCGTGCCGCGTGTGGTCGCCCGGGTGAACAACCCCAAGAACGAGTGGCTCTTCAACGAGTCCTGGGGCGTGGATGTCGCGGTGTCCACTCCGCGCCTGATGTCGGCGCTGGTCGAGGAGGCGGTGAGTGTCGGCGACCTGGTCCGGCTGCTGCGCTTCAGCCACGGCGACGCCAACCTGGTGGAGTTGACGCTGCCGCCGGAGTCGGCGCTCGCGGGTGTCCAGGTCGGGGATGTGGCCTGGCCCGAGGACACCTCGCTGGTGACCATCATCCGCGGGCCCCGGGTGCTCACCCCGCATGGCGAGGAGACGCTGGAGCCGGGTGACGAGCTGCTGTTCGTCGCGGCGCAGGCCCGTGAGGAGCAGCTGGAGGACCTGCTGTCGGTGCGCCGGGGAGACCCGGGGAAGGTCTGATTCCGCCACGCGCCCATGCGTACGGGTACGGCCCGGGACGAAGGTCCCGGGCCGCACCCATGACGAGGGGCCTACATCTGGCGGTCGCCACGCGCGGCGGCCTGGCGCTCCTCCTCGGCACGCTCCGCGCGCTCCTGCTCCTCCATCTCCGCGAAGACGTCGATGGGCGGCGGGGCCTTCGCCAGGAAGACCCAGGTCAGATAGACCGCGAGCAGGAACGGCGGAATCTTCAGGGCGATCAGCACCCAGCCGAACTGGGTCGTGTCCGCCCACCAGTAGAGCGGGAAGAGGATGGCGCACTTGGCCAGCAGGATCAGGCCCCAGGCCCAGCTGGCCTTCGCGTAGGCCTTCTTGCGTCCCGGGTTGCGGGTGCGCCAGGAGAGGTTCTCCTTGAAGACCGGGCCGAGGATGAGACCGATCAGCGGCACGCCCGCGAGGGTCGTGATGATGTACGCGAGCCCCAGGCCCAGGGTGTACAGCATGCCCGGCAGGTAGAAGTCCTTGGCGTTGCCGGTCATCATCGCGAAGATCACGCCGAAGGCCACCCCGAAGACCCCGCTGAACGCGTGCTTCACGGTGTCCCTGCGGATCAGCCGTACGGCGACGAGCAGCAGCGAAACCGCCAGCGCGGCGATCGCCGAGATGTGCAGGTCCTTGTTGATCGTGAAGATCGTGACGAAGAGCAGTCCGGGCAGGACTGTCTCCACCATGCCCCGGAGCCCGCCGAAGGCCTCGAACAGGGCCGCTTCCGTGACCGCCTTGCTGTGCTCGGGGCCGCCGTCTTCCTGGTCCTGCGCGGTCGGCTTGTCGAGGGACGCCACCTGCTACTCCTGTCCGAGCGGTCGCAGCTCGTATTTCGGGTTGAACAGCACACGCCGGCCGTGGCTCATGGCGATCCGGCCCGAGGCGATCATCCTGCGGCCCGGTTCTATGCCCACGATCGAGCGTCGGCCCAGCCACACCACGTCCAGGGCGGCGGAGCCGTCGAACAGCTCCGCCTCCAGGGCCGGGACTCCGGCCCTCGGGCGCAGGGTGACCGTGCGCAAGGTACCAGTCACCTTCACGATCTGGCGGTCCCCGCAGTCGGAGATGCGCGTGCAACCCGTCGCCTGCGAGTCCTCCTGGAGCTCCTCGGACTCGAGGTCCTGCTGGGAGCTGGACAGACGATCGAGCATCCGGCGGAAGCGGCCGGCCGGTTTCTCGCCATTCCCGGATCGAGACGCAGCACTCATACCGGAAGCGTACCGGGGAGCCCCGCCGTCCCGGTCATGGGCCGATCATCACTTTCCTGCTCCCTGCGGGTACCACGCCGCGCCGGCTCAGCGTTCGAAGCGGTATCCCATTCCGGGCTCCGTGAGGAAGTGCTCGGGGTGCGAGGGGTCCGCCTCCAGCTTGCGCCGCAGCTGAGCCATGTAGACCCGCAGATAGTTGGTCTCGGTGCCGTATGAGGGACCCCACACCTCCTGGAGCAGCTGCTTCTGGCTGACCAGCCGTCCGGTGTTGCGTACCAGGACCTCCAGGAGGTGCCATTCGGTCGGGGTGAGGCGTACGTCCTTGCCGCGTCGGTTGACCTTCTTCGCCGCGAGGTCGACGGTGAACTGCCCGGTCTCGACCACGACGATCCCGTCGTCACCGCCACCGACCGGCTCGGCCCTGCGCACCGCGGCACGCAGCCGCGCCAGCAGTTCGTCCATCCCGAACGGCTTGGTCACATAGTCGTCGGCTCCCGCGTCCAGCGCCTCCACCTTCTCGTCCGAGGTGTGCCGCGCGGAGAGCACCAGGATCGGGACACGTGTCCAGCCGCGCAGGCCCTTGATCACCTCGACTCCGTCCATGTCCGGCAGTCCGAGGTCCAGGACGACGGCATCGGGATGGCGGGCGGCGGCGAGCTGGAGCGCCGTGGCACCGTCGGTAGCCGCGTCGACGTCGTACTTGCGTGCCTTCAGGTTGATCACGAGGGCGCGTACGATCTGCGGCTCGTCGTCCACCACGAGCACTCGGGTCATGAGTGCCTGCCTTTCGTCTCTCGTCTTGTTGTCCGTGCGGGATCGGCCAGGTCAGCCGGTCGACCGGGCGATGAGCTCGGGGGGCACAGGAGCGCTACCGGAAGCCGCCCGAAGGGTCAGGACCATCGTGAGACCGCCACCCGGGGTGTCCTCGGCGGCCAGAGAGCCGTCCATGGCTTCCACGAAGCCCCGGGCCACGGCGAGACCGAGGCCGACTCCCGCGCCGCGCGGTGCGTCACCGTAGCGCTGGAAGGGCTCGAATATCCGGTCCTTCGCCTCGTCGGGCACTCCTCGGCCGCGGTCCGCGACCCGTAGCTCGACACGGTCGCCCAACGCACTGGCGGACACCATGACGGTGCTCGCCTCGGGGCTGTACTTGACTGCGTTCTCGACGATGTTGGCCACGGCGCGCTCCAGCAGCCCCTTGTCGACCCGCACCATCGGCAGTGTCTCGGGGATGTCGAGACCGACAGCGGAGTCGGGGACGCCGACCAGAGCCATGGGCACGACCTCGTCCAGGTCGGTGTCGCGGATGAGGGGGGTGACCGTGCCGGTCTGGAGACGGGACATGTCGAGCAGGTTGCCGACCAGGTGGTCGAGCCGGTCAGCGCCGGTCTCTATGCCTTCGAGGAGCTCGGCCCGGTCCTCGTCTGACCATTCGACGTCACCGGAGCGCAGCGAGCTGACGGCCGCCTTGATTCCGGCCAGCGGGGTGCGCAGGTCATGGCTGACGGCGGCGAGCAGCGAGGTGCGGATCTTGTTGCCCTCGGCGAGCTTACGGGCCTCCTCCGCCTCGTCGACGAGCCGCTGGCGGTCCAGGACGACCGCGGACTGGGCGGCGAACGCGCCGAGGACACGGCGGTCCGCGGCGGGCAGCACCCGCCCCGACAGCGCGAGCGCCATATGGTCGCCGACAGGCATGTCCACGTCCGCGTCCTCGGGCCTGGCGGCGGGCGCGGGGCCGACGCTGCCCGCGCACTCCCAGGGCTCCACATCGCCGGAGCGCTCCAGCAGCGCCACCGACTCCATACCGAAGGTCTCCCGCACCCGCTCCAGGAGCGCGTCCAGGGTGGTCTCGCCGCGCAGCACACTGCCGGCGAGGAACGAGAGGATCTCCGACTCGGCGCGCAGCCGGGCTGCCTGGTGGGTACGCCGGGCCGCGAGGTCCACGACCGATGCCACCGAGATGGCGACCGCCACGAAGATCACTATCGCGACGATGTTCCGTGGGTCGGCGATGCTGAAGAGGTGGAGGGGCGGGGTGAAGTAGTAGTTCAGCATCAGCGACCCGACAGCCGCCGACGCCAGCGCGGGCAGCAGCCCGCCGATCAGCGCCGCCGCCACCGTCAGGGCCAGGAACAGCAGCATGTCGTTGGCGAGGCCGAGCTCGGTCCCGCCCTCATGGATCCGGATGAGGAGCAGGGCGAGCAGCAAGGGGCCCGCGATGCCGACGAGCCAGCCGGCGATGATCCTGGAACGGCCCAGGCGGGCGCCCCGGGCGACAGGCAGCCCGCGGCCCTTGGCGGCTTCCTCGTGCGTCACGATGTGCACGTCTAGGTCGGGCCCGGACTCGCGGGCCACGGTCGCGCCGACTCCCGGCCCGAAGACGTACTGCCAGGCCTTCCGGCGCGAGGAGCCGAGCACGATCTGGGTGGCGTTGACCCCGCGCGCGAAGTCGAGCAGAGCGGCGGGGATGTCGTCACCGATGACGTGGTGGAAAGTGCCGCCCAGGTCCTCCACGAGGGTGCGCTGGACCGCCAGCTCCTTCGGGGACGCCGAAGTCAGCCCGTCGCTGCGGGCGACGTAGACGGCGAGGATCTCGCTCCCGGAGCCCTTGGCGGCCATCCGAGCGGCCCGGCGGATCAGGGTGCGCCCCTCGGGACCGCCGGTGAGTCCGACGACGATCCGTTCGCGGGCCTGCCAGGTCGTGCGGATGTTGTGCTCGCCGCGGTACTGCTGGAGGTACTCGTCGACCCGGTCGGCGACCCAGAGCAGCGCGAGTTCGCGCAGCGCGGTGAGGTTGCCCAGGCGGAAGTAGTTGGACAGCGACGCGTCGATCTTGTCCGGCTGGTAGACGTTGCCGTGCGCCATCCGGCGGCGCAGCGCCTGGGGCGACATGTCGACCAGCTCGATCTGGTCTGCGCGGCGGACGACCTCGTCGGGCACGGTCTCGCGCTGGCGTACCCCGGTTATCGCCTCCACGACGTCGCCGAGCGACTCCAGGTGCTGGATGTTGACGGTCGAGATGACGTCGATCCCGGCGGCCAGCAGCTCTTCGACGTCCTGCCAGCGCTTGGTGTTCCGTGACCCCGGCACATTGGTGTGGGCCAGCTCGTCCACCAGCGCGACAGCGGGCCGGCGTCGCAGCACCGCGTCCACGTCCATCTCCGTGAACACGGATCCCCGGTAGGGCAGCTCGCGACGCGGGAGCTGTTCGAGGCCGTGCAGCAGGACCTGCGTACGGGGCCGGTCGTGGTGCTCCACGACGCCGATGACGCAGTCGGTGCCCCGCTCCCCCCTGCGGTGCGCCTCGGAGAGCATGGCGTATGTCTTGCCCACCCCCGGAGCCGCGCCGAGGTAGATGCGTAGCTTGCCGCGTGCCATGGCCTCATTGTCCTTCGATGACCGCCTCCGCGGGCGGCTGCGTCCACAGCGGACACCTGTTGAAGCTACATTCATGAAATCCGCTGAAACGGACATCATGCGATGGTCACGGGTGTATTGACGCGATTCTGACGCGGTCGGGAGCCGGACCTTTGCACCCGGGCCGTCCACGCCGACGGGCCGTCCACGCCGATGGGCCGCACACCGCGAACGGTGTACGGCCCATCGCAACTGCCTGAGCTGCCTGAGGCTGCCCGAAGTGTCAGCGCACCTCGGTGATCTCGGGTCCCCGCTGGAGCTGTCCCATCCCGCCGGAGAAGCGGGATCCTTCCTGCTCCTCCTGCTGGACACCCTCCGGCACCATCTGGGCGTCGTTCGGGAGCTTGAGGACGATCGGATCGCGCGGCGCCATCGGGCCTTCGCCGCGCACGACGACCGTCTCACGGAAGATCTGCTCCAGCAGTCCGGCCGCCTCGGGCTGAACCGCACCCTGCCCGGAGATCACCCCGCGCAGGAACCACCGCGGCCCGTCGACGCCGACGAAGCGGACGAGCTGGACGCCCCCGGTGCCGTCCGGGAGCTGGACGGGCACCTGCGCCCGCAGCTCCCAGCCCAGCGGGCCCTCGACCTCGTCGATGACACCGCCCTGCTGGGTGATGCCGGTGGCGATCTCCTCGCGCACCTCACCCCAGATGCCTTCCTTCTTGGGCGCGGCGAACGCCTGGAGCTGGACCGCGCTGTCCTGGAGCACGACCGTCGCCGCGACGATCGCGTCGCCCGCGACCTCCACCCGCAGCTCCATGCCCTCGACTCCGGGCACGAAGAGACCGCCGAGGTCCACCCGGCCCTCGCCGGGCTGGGGCTTCTCGGAGATGTCCCAGGGCCCGTCGGGCCTGGGCTCCGGCGGAAGGCTCACCCGCCGCGGCGCCTCGTCCTGTGCCGCGTCATCCGTGTCGAGCTCGTCGACGACCTGCTCGGCCTCGCCCGCCACCTCGTCGGCGGAACCGCTCTTCTTGCGACGTCCGAACACGTCACTGTCCTTCCCGGTCGGATACGACCGAAGCGTATCGATTCCCACCCTGTACGCCGTCCACGCCGGACCCGCCCACGGCGGTATGACCACCGGTGGACCCGAAGCCCCCCTCGGCCCGGGCCGAGCCGGGAAGCTCCGCCACCTCATGGAAGCGCACCTTCTCGACCTGCTGGACGACCAGTTGAGCGATCCTGTCGAACCGCTCGAACCGCACGCTCTCGCGCGGGTCCAGATTGACCAGGATCACCTTGATCTCCCCACGGTACCCGGCATCCACCGTCCCCGGGGCATTGACCAGGGCGACACCGCACCGGGCCGCGAGCCCGGAGCGCGGATGGACGAAGGCCGCGTACCCGTCCGGGAGCGCGATGGCCAGTCCGGTGGGCAGGACCGCGCGCTCCCCGGGAGCCAGTTCGGCACTCTCCGTGGTCACCAGATCGACACCGGCGTCGCCCGGATGTGCGTACGCCGGGATCGGCACCTCGGGGTCCAGGCGCCGGATCAGTACGTCGACGGGGTTGTGCATCAGGGGTTCACCTCGAAGGCGCGGGTACGCCTGACCTGGTCGGGGTCGGCCATGGCGGCCTGGATCTCCTGCGGACGGCCGTTGTCGACGAAGTGGTCGACCTTGACCTCGATGAAGAGGGCTTCGGCGCGCACGGCGACCGGTCCCTCCGGGCCGCCGATCCGGCCCGTGGCCCTGGAGTAGATCTTCCGGCCGCTGACCGCGGTGACCTCGGCCTCCAGGAACAGCACGGTGTCCACCGGCACGGGTCGGACGAAGTCGGTCTCCAGCCGCCCGGTCACCGCGATCACCCGCAGCAGCCAGTTCAGCGAACCGAGCGTCTCGTCGAGCGCGGTGGCGAGCACGCCGCCGTGCGCCAGGCCGGGAGCGCCCTGATGGGCGGGGGTGACGGTGAACTCGGCGGTGAGACTGACGCCTTCACCGGCCTTCGCCTCCAGGTGCAGCCCATGGGGCTGCCCGCCGCCGCAGCCGAAGCAGTGGTCGTAGTGCGCGCCGAGCAGCTCGCCGGGGGCGGGCGCGTCGGGGTGCCGCACCGGCGGTATGGCGTCGGCGGGAGGGGTCAGTGCAGTACTCACAGGCGCAGACCTTACCCGCGCGGGTAGCCGCAGGTCGCGCCGTGCCAAGCTTGGATTCATGCAGCCTTCCGCCGCCGCCTCCGGCTCGCCCGCCGTGCCGTCCTACGACGAGCGCCTCACCGCACCCCGCTCCTGGTGGGCGATCACCGCTCTGGTGGCCCTGTCCGGGAGCCTGGTGATGATCCCCCTGGGCCCGGTGCCGATGCTGGCGGGCCTGATCGGGGCGGGTGCGCTGGCCGCCGCGGCGGTGAGCTCCTACGGGTCGGCGCGGGTCCGGGTGGTGGCCGGTTCGCTGGTGGCCGGTGACGCGCGTATCCCGGTCGACGCGCTCGGTGACGCCGAGGTGCTGGACGCGGCGGAGGCCCGGGCGTGGCGCTCGTACAAGGCGGATCCGCGCGCGTTCATGCTGCTGCGCAGCTATGTGCCGACGGCGGTACGGGTGACGGTCTCGGACCCTGAGGATCCGACGCCGTACGTGTACGTCTCGACCCGGGATCCGGAGGCTCTGGTGGCCGCGCTGGAAGCGGTACGGGCCTGACCGCCGCACACACGGGCCTGACCGCCTCGTAGGGGGCGTACGGCCCGGTCCCGGCCGCTTGACCGGTGTACCGACCTGAGGCGTACCGGTCCTGGCCGACAGCGCGGGGCCCCGGTAGGACTCCGTCGGGTCAGCCGTCCTCCAGCTCCTTGCGCAGCTCCGGCGGAAGCTCGGGGGGCAGTTCGCCGGTGGGCTTGTCCAGGCGCGGCAGCTCGGGCAGCGCCTCCCAGGGGACCTGGTGCTTGCGCAGGTCCTTCCTGATGTGCTCGGCGAGCTTTCTGGTGTCGCGCCTGTTCATCACCGCGCCCACGGCCGCGCCGATCATGAAGGGCATCACGTTCGGCAGGTTGCGGACCATGCGCTTCATGATCTGCTGGCGCAGTTCGCGCTTCATCTGGCCGCCGAGTGCGGCGTTCATCGTCGTGGGCTTCGTCACGTCGATGCCCCGCTCCTCGGACCACGAGGTCAGATAGGCGGTGGCGCGCTCCCTGACGTTGCCCGGCGGTCGCAGGCCGTAGACCTCGTGCAGCTCGGCGACGAGCTTCAGCTCGACGGCGGCGACACAGACGATCTCCGTGGCCAGCTCGGCCGGCAGGGCGGGCGGCACGGGCAGCATCGCCGCCGCGCCGACTCCGGCGCCCACGGTGGAGCTGGCATTGGCCGCTCCCGCGATCAGCTTGTCGGCGATCTCCTCGGGGCCGAGCCCCGGGAAGTGCGCCCGGAGGGTGGCGAGATCGCGCACCGGGACGCGCGGTGCGATATCGATGACCCGGTCGGTCAGCAGACCGAGCAGGGCCTTGCCGGCCTCACCGGTCCTACGGACGCCGCTTCTGACGGCGTCCAGCCGCCGGGGGCCCGCGGCGGGGCCCCGCGGGCGGGGGGGGGGCCCGGGTGGGGGGGGGCGGGGCGCGCAACGCGGGCCTTCTCGCCGCCCGCATCCTCGCGACACAGGAC
>NZ_JBHXFA010000014.1:8979-12776 GCF_042724175.1 Streptomyces sp. NPDC127084 | reverse complement strand
CGCGCCCCCGCCACCCCCTCGCCGCGCCCTCTGTCCTCGCGCCCCCCCCCGCGGGGGGGGCGGGTGGGCGCCCCCCCCCTGTCCGGTGGCCTCGAGCGAGGCCGGGAGGCCCCGCTCGTCGTCATGTGCGTCACCCGGGGAGGGCTGGTGGCCGGCATGGCCCTGGCCCGCTCCGTGGGGCGCCTCAGCGCCGTTCCACGGCTCCGGAGCGTTCCGGGCGTGCCCGGAGTCCGGAGACTCCGAGGAACCCTTGCGCCCGAAGCGGTGCTTCCCGAAGGGATTCCCGGAAGGTGTCCCGCCAGCCACGGCAGCTCTGCCTCAGTCGCAGTCGCGGCAGATCGGCTGGCCGTTCTTCTCCCGGGCCAGCTGACTCCGGTGGTGCACCAGGAAGCAGCTCATGCAGGTGAACTCGTCGGCCTGCTTGGGCAGCACCCGGACGGCAAGCTCCTCGTTGGAGAGGTCCGCTCCGGGCAGCTCCAGGCCTTCCGCGGCCTCGAATTCATCGACGTCGACGGTCGATGTCGACTTGTCGTTCCGACGAGCCTTGAGCTCCTCGATGCTGTCCTCGTTGAGATCGTCATCGGTCTTACGTGGGGTGTCGTAATCGGTTGCCATGTCGCTCTCCCCCTCTGGGTGTCTGCGGTGTCTCCAGCGCACGTAACGCGTGAGAGGCCGGACTTGTGCCCGACCTGAGGCGGAGATTTTGCCTCACATCAAGGTCTGTTACTCAATCGACACCCAACCGGACCCCTCAAGAGTGATCAGGTTGGATGGCGATCGGGACCGTACACGGTCCGAAGGTCGCACCACACAGGCGCCACCTCGTGTACTTCCCGTGATGCGGACCCCTGAAAACCCGGACTTTTCCCGGTTTTCACGGGTTTCCGCTCACGGAGAGTAGATGGCCGGAAAACCACCTCTGTGAGCGATCACACACGCACTCCCGGGGGTGGAGTCCCGAAAATTCCGCGTAAAGCGAACAGAGGTGTTCTCCCGCAATCAACGCGCCGGCAGCGAGGACGGAGGCGTCGGGATCGCTGCCCGCCGTCCGGCACCGGCCGCGTCAGACAGGCAGGGTCACCCGCATCACGAGGCCGCCGCCCTCGCGCGGCTCCGCGATGATACGGCCCCCGTGGGCACGCGCCACGGACCGGGCGATCGACAGGCCGAGACCGACCCCCTTGTCACTGCCGGTACGCTCCTGGCGCAGCCGCCGGAAGGGCTCAAACAAGTTGTCGATCTCGTACGCCGGGACCACCGGGCCCGTGTTGGACACCAGCAGCACCGCCTGGCCGTGCGCGACCTCCGTGGTCACCGCCACCCATCCGCCGCCGTCGCCCTCCGGGACGTTGTAGCGCACGGCGTTCTGCACGAGGTTCAGGGCGATCCGCTCCAGCAGCACCCCATTGCCCTGGACGATCGCGGGCGCCCTCCGTCCACGGAACTCGATGCCCTTGGCCTCCGCCTCACCGCGCGCCTGGTCGACGGCCCGGGTGGCGACCTCGGCGAGGTCGACCGGTTTGCGTTCCACGATCTGGTTCTCACTGCGGGCGAGCAGCAGCAGGCCCTCCACCAGCTGTTCACTGCGTTCATTGGTGGCCAGCAGGGTCTTGCCGAGCTGTTTGAGATCCTCGCCGGCGCCGGGATCGGAGAGATGGACCTCCAGCAGGGTGCGGTTGATCGCCAGCGGTGTACGCAGCTCGTGCGAGGCGTTGGCGACGAACCGCTGCTGCGCCGTGAAGGCCCGCTCCAGCCGCTCCAGCATCTCGTCGAAGGTGTCGGCGAGCTCCTTCAGCTCGTCGTCGGGGCCGTCCAGCTCGATCCGCCGGGACAGGTCGGAACCCACCACGCGGCGCGCGGTGCGTGTGATCTTCCCGAGCGGGGACAGGACTCGGCCCGCCATCGCGTAGCCGAAGGCGAACGCGATCACACTCAAGCCGACGAGTGCGAACAGCGAGCGGGTGAGGAGCTCGTCCAAGGCGTGCTGGCGCTGCTTGTTCACACAGGAGTTCACGAGCTGGTTGAACGTCTCGGTCGAGTCCGGCGGGGTGGTGGGGAAGGTGCAGACCTCGCTGCTCACCTGGCCCTTCTCGATCCTGAACGGCAGCTCGCTGTCCGGCCGCAGCGCCTGCGCGGCCAGCAGGTAGATGATCAGGAGCAGCAGGATCCCGGCGATCAGGAACATGCCGCCGTAGAGCAGTGTGAGCCGTATCCGGATGGTGGGCCGGAACCAGGGACTTGCCTGCTCACCGGGAGCCCAGGTGGGTTTCGGGGGCGCCGTGGGAGGCGCGGGTGCAGCGGCCACGGGTCAGATCCGGTATCCGGAGCCGGGGACCGTGACGATCACGGGCGGCTCGCCGAGCTTGCGGCGCAGGGTCATCACGGTGACCCGTACGACGTTGGTGAACGGGTCGGTGTTCTCGTCCCAGGCCTTCTCCAGCAGCTGCTCGGCCGACACGACCGCGCCCTCGCTGCGCATGAGCACCTCCAGTACGGCGAACTCCTTGGGAGCGAGCTGGACCTCCCTGCCGTCACGGAAGACCTCTCGGCGGTTGGGGTCCAGCTTGATCCCGGCGCGCTCCAGTACCGGGGGCAGCGGCACCGTCGTACGGCGCCCGAGGGCCCGCACACGGGCGGTCAGCTCCGTGAACGCGAACGGCTTGGGGAGGTAGTCGTCCGCGCCCAGCTCCAAGCCCTCCACGCGGTCGCTGACATCACCGGAGGCGGTGAGCATCAGCACCCTGGTGGGCATGCCCAGTTCCACGATCTTGCGGCAGACATCGTCGCCGTGGACGAGCGGGAGATCACGGTCGAGCACGACGACGTCGTAGTCGTTCACCCCGATACGCTCGAGGGCCGCGGCTCCGTCGTACACGACGTCCACCGCCATGGCCTCCCGGCGCAGCCCGGTGGCCACCGCATCGGCGAGCAGCTGCTCGTCCTCGACCACGAGTACGCGCACGTGGCTGGTCCTTCCTCTGGATCCCGGTCCCGACCCCGCCCCGTGATCCGATCACGCACGGCCGGACGCGGTCGGGCGTGAACGGCCATGTCCAGGGCACGGCTGTCGTAGTGGATGCACTGACTGTGTGCCTCCATCCTGCCCCTTACGCGCGTAAACCGGATGTAAGTCACGGGGTCCCTCGCGAGCCCGGGGCCTGCGGCGGACACGGCACGGACTGGGCGCTCGGGAATGGTCGGGATTCCCTGAAGAGTTGAGGTTTCCCGGTGGGTGAGCCTGGGGAGGACCAGGGGCACACCCGCGATCACGCCATGTATGTGGCTTGCCACACCCCGCTCTCTGTCCCCCACGGAGGGGGCGTGATCAACCCGCCGTAGGCACACCCCCGTGCCATCGACCCACGACGAGGGGGCGCGACCATGGACGCATTCACCACAGGACTCCTGCACCGCATCAGGACCACGGAAACCGACCTCACGCGGGCCCGCGAGACGGGCGACGACTTCCTCGCGGAGGTCGAGCAGGCCGAGCTGGACGACCTGCACCGGCTCGCCGCCGAGCACGGCGTGGAGGTCAGCGCCGCGCGCGCCTGACACCACGGGAACGGCCGAGGGGCCCGCGCCCCCGATTCACCCGTGCGGTGGCGCGCCCGCGCGCCGCCGTGGGGGCCGCCCGGGGGTGCCCGCCGCCCCCCGCGCGGGTGTGCGGGGGGCGCCGCGACCCGGGGGGGCCCAGTGGGGCGTGGGGGGGGGGGCCCGGGGGGCGCGGGTCGCGCCATATCCGGACTCGCTGCCGACGATGGGGTGGCGGCTGTGGCGACGGGCGCGGGCGGTGG
>NZ_JBHXFA010000014.1:0-8969 GCF_042724175.1 Streptomyces sp. NPDC127084 | reverse complement strand
GTAAAAAACAGCGCCCGGCAAACCCCCCACCACCGGCGGGCGGCCCGGCACCGGTCAGCCTCGTCGGGGGTGCCGGGCCCTCGCGCGTCCGAGCGGGCCGACCGGGGTACCCCGCAGCCCGCCGGGCTGTAGTGCGAGGCGGGATCCGGCTTGGCGTGCCGGGCGGCATCCGGTTCAGCGCACCAGGCGGGGGCCGCGTCAGCACACCAGGCGGGACCGGGTTCGGTGTGCCGGGCGGGACGCTTCAATGGGCCAGGCGGGAGCCAGGCGGCTCAGTCGTGCCAGGCGCCCAGTTCGTCGAGCAGGCGTTGCAGCGGCTCGAAGACACCCGGGGTGGCCGCGATCGCCAGATCGCCGGAGGGCCGCTCCCCCGGGCGGGCACCGGTGAGGGCGCCGGCCTCGCGGGCGATGAGATCGCCGGCCGCGAGGTCCCAGGCGTGCAGTCCGCGCTCGTAGTAGGCGTCCAGGCGGCCCGCGGCCACATCGCAGAGGTCGACGGCCGCCGAGCCGGCGCGGCGGATGTCCCTGACCCTCGGGATGAGCCGGAGGGCGACCTCCGCCTGATGGCTGCGGACGGAGTGGACGTAGTTGAAGCCGGTCGCCACCAGCGCCTGGTCCAGCTCGGGTGCCGGGCGGCAGCTCAGCCGCCGCTCGCCGCAGTAGGCGCCACGGCCGCGTACGGCGTGGTACGTCTCACCGCGCATCGGGATGTCCACGACCCCGACCACCGTTTCGCCGTCCCGTTCGGCGGCGATCGACACCGCCCAGGTGGGCAGGCCGTACAGGTAGTTCACCGTGCCGTCCAGCGGATCGATCACCCAGCGCACCCCGCTGGTGCCGGGTATCGAGGCGCCCTCCTCACCGAGGAAGCCGTCATCGGGGCGCCGCTCGGCCAGGAATCCAGTGATCAGCTTCTCCGCCGCGATGTCCATCTCCGTGACGACGTCGATCGGGCTGGACTTGGTCGCGGCGACGGCCAGATCGTCCGGTCGTCCGTCGCGCAGCAGCGCTCCCGCTCGCCGTCCGGCCTCCTGGGCCAGGGACAGCAGTTCGTCGAGCAGGGGGTCGGTCACAAGGTGCTCCCTCATCGGTACGGGTCGTCGGCGCGGCACCCGTGTCACGCGGCACGCGTGCCGCGCCGGCGAGCGCTACGCGTACGGGCTGTCGGCGCCCGCCGCCGCGGGCCGCTCCGTGCGGGCCGGGCAGCAGCCGATCGGGCAGAGGTCGTGCGACGGCCCGAGCGCGCCCAGCGCGCACCGCTCCGCCACGGTGCCCCGTTCGGTCGCCGCCCGCTCCAGCACCAGGTCGCGTACCGCCGCGGCGAACCGGGGCTCCGCACCCACTGTGGCCGAGCGGCGCACCGGAAGACCCAGTTCGGCGGCCTTGGCGGTGGCCTCGGTGTCCAGGTCGTACAACACTTCCATATGGTCCGATACGAACCCGATCGGGACCATCACGACGGCCGGCGCCCCGGCACCGTGGAGCTCCTCCAGGTGGTCGCAGATGTCCGGCTCCAGCCAGGGGATGTGCGGAGCCCCGCTGCGCGACTGGTAGACGAGCCGCCAGGGGTGCTCTGCCCCCGTCTCCTCGCGCACCGCTTCGGCGATCACGCGGGCCGCGTCGAGGTGCTGCTTCACGTACGCCCCGCCTTCCCCGTGCTCCCACAGCGGACCGGACGCGTCCGCTGCGGCGTCCGGGATGGAGTGGGTGGTGAACGCGAGCCGCGCTCCGGCCCTCAGCTCTTCGGGAAGGTCCGCCAGCGCGGCCAGGACGCCGTCCACCATGGGACCGATGAAGCCCGGGTGGTTGTAGTAGTGCCGCAGTTTGTCCACCCGGGGCAGCGGCAGCCCTTCAGCCTCCAGGGCCGCGAGCGCGTCGGCCAGGTTCTCCCGGTACTGCCGGCAGCCCGAGTAGGAGGCGTAGGCGCTGGTGGCGAGCACCGCGACCCGCCTGCGCCCGTCCAGCACCATCTCGCGCAGGGTGTCGGTCAGATACGGCGCCCAGTTGCGGTTGCCCCAGTAGACGGGCAGGTCGAGACCGACGGCTGCGAAGTCCGCGCGGAGCGCGCCGAGCAGGGCCCGGTTCTGGTCGTTGATCGGGCTGACACCGCCGAAGAGGAAGTAGTGCTGCCCGACTTCCTTCAACCGCTCCTTGGGGATGCCGCGACCGCGCGTCACGTTCTCCAGGAACGGGACCACGTCATCCGGCCCCTCGGGACCGCCGAACGAGAGCAGCAGCAGGGCGTCGTAGGGGGCGGCATCGGGCCGCGCGTTGTCCAGGGGCTCCAGGGTGTCCAGCTGTTCAGCCATGGTGCCGATCCTCCCACTCCCGCCCCGTCCACCTCCCCCTCCCTCCCCCCTGCCATGGGCGGACGCGGCACCCGTCCAGGCACCCGCAGTGAAGTTAGGGTTACCTAACCCGTAAGCTGTTCGAGCCGCCCAGACGCCTTACGGAGCGCCCCGCGCCCGTCCACTCATTCACCCGACGGAGCGCCCCGTGCCCAGTCCCTACCGCGCGATATTCGCGACCCCCGGCACCATGGCGTTCACCGCCGCAGGGTTCCTCGGCCGTATGCCGCTGTCCATGATGGGCGTCGGCATCGTGGTCATGGTGTCCCAGCTCACCGGGCGCTACAGCATGGCGGGGGCACTATCCGCGACGCTCGCGCTCTCGGCGGCGGTGCTCGGCCCGCAGGTCTCCCGGCTGGTCGACCGGCACGGTCAGCGGAGGGTGCTGCGGCCCACGCTGCTCGCCTCGGGAGCCGCGGTGGCGGGGTTGCTGATCAGTGCCCGGCAGGGTGCTCCGGACTGGGTCTTCTTCGTGTTCACCGCCTGCGCGGGCTGCGTCCCCAGCGTCGGCGCGATGACCCGGGCCCGGTGGGCGGCGATTCACCACGGCATGCCGGAGCGCCTGCACACGGCATACGCCTTCGAGTCGATCATGGACGAGCTGTGCTTCATCGTGGGCCCGATCGTCTCCATCGGACTGTCCACCATCTGGTTCCCGGAGGCGGGTCCGCTGCTCGCCGGGGTGTTCCTGGCGATCGGCGTGCTCTGGCTGACGGCACAGCGCGCCACCGAGCCGCCGGTGCATCCGCGCGAGGAGCACACGCGCGGTTCGGCGCTGCGCTCCCGCGGTCTCCAGGTGCTGGTGGCGACGTTCGTGGCGATGGGAGCGATCTTCGGTTCGGTGGACGTGGTCACGGTGGCCTTCGCGGAAGAGCAGGGCAGCAAGGCTGCGTCCAGCCTGGTGCTGGCGGTCTACGCGCTGGGCTCCTGCCTCGCCGGGGCGGTCTTCGGTCTGCTGCGGCTGAAGGGCGAACCGTCCCGCAGATGGGTGCTGGGCGTATGTGCGATGACCGTGAGTATGATCCCCCTCCAACTGGCCGGGAATCTGGTGACCCTGGCCGTGTCGCTCTTTGTCGCGGGCCTGGCCATCGCACCGACGATGGTGACCACGATGGCCCTGGTCGAAGCGCACGTACCACGCACCAAACTGACCGAGGGCATGTCCTGGACGGGCACCGGCCTCGCGGTCGGTGTGGCACTCGGCTTGTCGGCATCGGGCTGGATGGTGGACGAGTACGGGGCGGATGCGGCGTACGCGGTGCCCGCGGTGGCGGGAGTGCTCGCGGTCGTGGTCGCGTTCCTGGGGTACCGCCGGCTGCGAAAGCCGGTGCCGATGCGGGAGGGGCAGCATGACTGGCACGGCCACGACCAGCAGCACGGGGAGCGCGTGGCGTAACTGGGCGGGGACGGTGACGTCCCGCCCGGCGCGGGAGGCCACCCCGGCCAGCGCCGATGAACTCGCCGCCGCCATACGCTCGGCGGCCGAGGATGGACTGCGGGTGAAGACGGTCGGCACGGGTCACTCGTTCACCGCGATAGCGGCCACGGACGGGTTGCTGATACGCCCGGATCTGCTCACCGGTATCCGCGAGATCGACCGGACATCGATGACGGTGACCGTCGAGGCGGGCACTCCGCTCAAGCGGCTCAACGCCGCGCTCGCCCGTGAGGATCTCTCCCTCGCGAACATGGGCGACATCATGGAGCAGACCGTCGCCGGCGCCACCAGCACGGGCACCCACGGGACGGGCCGCGACTCGGGTTCGATCGCCGCGCAGATCAGAGGGCTTGAGCTGATCACGGCGGACGGTTCGCTGCTGCGCTGCTCGGAGAAGGAGAACCCGGAGGTGTTCGCCGCCGCCCGGATCGGGCTCGGCGCGCTCGGTGTCGTCAGCGCGATCACCTTCGCGGTGGAACCGCTCTTCCTGCTGACGGCCCGCGAGGAGCCGATGTCCTTCGACCGGGTCACGTCCGACTTCGACGAACTCATCTCGGAGAACGAGCACTTCGAGTTCTACTGGTTCCCGCACACGGACAACTGCAACACCAAGCGCAACAACCGCAGCGCCGGTCCCGCCGCACCGCCCGGGGCGGTGAGCGGCTGGTTCGAGGACGAACTGCTGTCCAACGGCCTCTTCCAGGTGATCAACTCACTCGGCCGGGCGGTCCCGGCGACGATCCCGCCGATCGCCAGGGTGGCCAGCCGCGCCCTGTCGGCCCGCACCTACACGGACATCGCCTACAAGGTCTTCACCAGCCCCCGCAGGGTGCGCTTCGTGGAGATGGAGTACGCGCTGCCACGCGACGCCGCGGTCACGGCGCTGCGGGAGGTCAAGGCGATGATCGAGCGTTCACCCCTGCGCATCAGTTTCCCCATCGAG
The DNA here is from genome assembly GCF_042724175.1 of Streptomyces sp. NPDC127084. Classification (NCBI taxonomy): domain Bacteria; kingdom Bacillati; phylum Actinomycetota; class Actinomycetes; order Kitasatosporales; family Streptomycetaceae; genus Streptomyces; species Streptomyces sp. NPDC127084. The sequence goes on along the minus strand of NZ_JBHXFA010000014.1, from coordinate 4,240 downwards.
GTACGCACCGCCCCGGCCGACGACATCGCGCTGTCGACCGCATCGGGGCGCGACAGCGCCTACATCGCCGTGCACATGTACAAGGGCACGCCGTACCGCTCCTACTTCACCGCGGTCGAGCAGATCATGACCGCGCACGGCGGTCGTCCGCACTGGGGCAAGATCCACACCCGGGACGCGGAGTACCTGGCGGGCACGTACCCGCGGTTCGGCGAGTTCACCGCCCTGCGCGACCGGCTGGACCCCGGGCGGGTGTTCGGCAACGACTACCTGCGGCGAGTACTGGGCGACTGAGGCGGTCACCTGGGGTACGAGGACGCCGGGTCGTGCGGCCGGTCCTGCGAGGGCGCACCGGCCGGCGGCGGGGCGGGGCGCTCTCCGTCAGACGGCGGGGCGGAGGGCCCTCCGTCCGGCGGTGACGGCTGAGCGGAGGGGGAGGACTGCGACGGGGATACGGAGCCGGCGCCCGGTGCCGGGCTCGTGTCGCCGTTGCCGCCCTGCCGCGGACCGGTGCGGTCACCCGAAGGACTGGGCGAGGGACCGCCCCCACCGTCGCGCTGCCGCTGTTCCGTCCCGCCCGCCGGAGGCGTGCCGTCGTCCGCGCCACCGCTCCCGCCCCGGCCCGTGCCGCTGCCCGAGACGACCGAGCCCACCGTCGTACCCGATCCGCCGCTCAGGTCACGGCCCCAGGCCACCTCGTACGCGGTGATGCCGATCATCGCCACGGCGAACACGACCACCGCGGCCGACAGCGGCCGCTTCCAGCCCCGCAGCCGGGTGCCGTGAACGGTCGGCTCGCCGAACTCCCCTTCGGGCTGTGCTTCGTGAGAGGGACGATACGACTGGCGTGGCCCTGGTCGGGCATGCACGGCGGCATCGCGGATCTGTTCTCCGGTTCGCCGGAACAGGTGTTGGAGCACGGTGGCCCCACACGTGGCGACAACGCTCATCATCCCCGCCCCGATGATGGTTCCGTAGACCCCGAGCTGGGAGGCCAGCACCGCCGCCGCGACGGCCGCGAGCGCACTGCCCGCCACGTGGGGAACACTCAGATCGAGCCGCCGCTCCCTGTGTTGTGCCGTTCTCAGCTCGTCTCTGTCCGGCTTCGGGTCGATCTCCAGCCTCTGCTTACCCATCTGTCCCACCATGCACCAAGACGGGACATAAAGGCGAAATCGATGATTCCACTTCTGGGAATCCTGTGAAGATTGATACCCCCCGTTTTCGGGTAGACGTCTCAACTCCCGCACTCCGCCACAAGTTCGGCGGCGCGGCGGTCCACCCCCGTGGCCCGAATGGAGTACTGTGGCGAGCCCTGGGATCGGCTGCCTCACGGGTGTCCGGACCCGGGAGGGGGCCGAAAAGCGGCACTCGAAACCGGCGGCGCCGCGGCACCGCACGGTGACCTGCTGCCCAGCGTGACGAAATCGGTCACGCTGCGTTGCAAACAGGTAACCGTGCCATAACGGCGATCAGGGCCCTGCCCCGACACGCCGGGCAACTCGGCAAGGTTGTGGCAGGCTGCACCCGGGCAGGCCACACTCGACTAGCGGAAGCAGCGACGCACGTGACGTCGGCAGGCACCACCCGGGAGGTCCCCATGCCCGAACTGCGTGTCGTGGCCGTCTCCAACGACGGCACACGACTGGTGCTGAAGGCTGCGGACAGCACGGAGTACACGCTTCCGATCGACGAGCGGCTGCGCGCCGCCGTCCGCAATGACCGCGCCCGCCTCGGCCAGATCGAGATCGAGGTGGAGAGCCACCTCCGGCCGCGTGACATCCAGGCTCGCATACGAGCGGGGGCCTCCGCCGAGGAAGTCGCACAGCTCGCCGGGATCCCGGTCGACCGCGTGCGGCGTTTCGAGGGGCCTGTGCTGGCCGAGCGCGCGTTCATGGCGGAGCGGGCACGCAAGACGCCCGTCCGCCGTCCCGGGGAGAACGCCGGCCCCCAGCTCGGCGAGGCGGTCCAGGAGCGGCTGCTGCTGCGCGGCGCCGAGAAGGACTCGGTGCAGTGGGACTCCTGGCGCCGTGACGACGGCACCTGGGAGGTGCTCCTCGTCTACCGGGTCGCGGGTGAACCGCACTCGGCGTGCTGGATGTACGACCCGCCGCGGCGGCTTGTCCAGGCCGCGGACGAAGAGGCACGCGCGCTGATCGGTGAGACCGACGACGCGCTCGCCGTCGCGCAGGAGCCGACCTTCCCGTTCGTCCCGCGTATCGCACGGCTGCCCCGCGACCGGCCGCTCGACCGCGGCATGGACCGCGCTCTGGACCGCGCTCTGGACCGGCCTACGCCGGTGCCCGCCACCGGTGAGCCGGAGGAGAGTGAGCGTGACTCGCTGACCAGCCTCCTGGAGGCGGTGCCGAACTTCCGCGGTGACATGGTCGTGCCCGAGCGTCCGGCCCCGATCGACGCGCCCGCCACCGACCCCGACGAGGAAGCCGAGGCCGAGGAGCCCCCGGCCCCCGCCGCCTCGGCCGGTGCGGGCTCGGCCTACGCGGACGTCCTCATGCCCCGCGCGGTGAGCGGGCACCGTGATCGGCTCACGGGTACGACCGACCGCCAGGCTGAGGCGGACGGTGTGCGTCCCGGCCGTCGCGCGGCCGTGCCGAGCTGGGACGAGATCGTGTTCGGGACGCGGCGTAAGAAGCAGGAGTAGCGACCACTGCCGCTCCCCCTGCCCACCTCGCTCCACCGCGCACTCACAGGGCCCGTACGGAATTCCGTACGGGCCCGCGCACTCGTCTCGGCCGATGGTTCGTGACTACTGCGGGTCGGGCCCCGTAGCCACCGGCCTACTCTCGTCAGCGGACCACTCCGACCATGAGCCCGCGTAGAGCGCCGCCGGAATGCCCGCGATCTCCAGGGCCAGCACCTCATGGGCGCCGGAGACACCCGATCCGCAGTAGACGCCGACCTCGGTGCCGTCCGCCGCGCCGAGGCGCTTGAAGCGGGTGGCCAGTTCCTGTGCCGGGAGGAAGGTGGTGGCATCCGGCGTGACGTTCTCCGTCGTCGGTGCCGAGACCGCGCCGGGGATATGGCCCCCGACCCGATCGATCGGCTCGACGTCACCGCGGTAGCGCTCGCCCGCTCGCGCGTCCAGCAGCAGCCCGGACCGCGCCAACGCTGCCGCCCCGTCCGCGTCGACCAGGCGCAGGGCACCGGGTGCCGGGCTGAAGTCGCCCGGCTCGGGATCCGGGATCTGCGTGCTCAGCGGACCGTCCCAGGCCGCGAGACCGCCGTCCAGGACGCGTACATCCCCGTGCCTCGTCCAGCGCAGCAGCCACCATGCCCGGGCCGCCGCCCAGCCCTGCCCGCCGTCGTACACCACGACCGGAGCGGACCCTGAGACGCCGGCCCGCCGCATCACCGCGCCGAAGGCCGCCACGTCCGGCAGTGGATGCCGGCCACCGGCTCCGGGCGGGCCCGCCAGCTCGGTGTCCAGATCGATGTAGACGGCACCGGGAATGTGCCCGGTCCGGTACTCGGCGCGCCCGTCGAAGGGAGCCGCACCCGCCGCCTTGGCCAGGCTGAGCTGCCAGCGGACGTCGAGCAGCACGGGCGGCCGGGTACCAGCCGACTCGCTCAGCAGTTCTGAAGCGGTGATGATGGGGTTCATAGGAGCCATCCTCGCGCAGGGCACGGGCACGGCGTGCCCCTTACGGCGACGGAGGGATGGGCAATGCCAGAACGGGCATCCTCCAGGGAGATCCCCGGAAGAGCGGCGCGGCCGGGCTCCGCCGCGCGCCGGGTGGTGCAAGCATCTGGAGGGGGCACCGGGCTGCTGCCCGGCCGGGCTCGATCCCAGCCCCACGCCGTACGGCCACGACGATGGTCCGAGGAAAGGGTGACGATGACGACCGAGGCGACTCGGCGCACGCCCGGCACGCCCTGCTGGGTGAGCCTGATGGTGCACGGGCTTTCCGCGACGCAGGACTTCTACCGTGATCTCTTCGGCTGGGACTTCACCCCAGGACCTCAGCACTTCGGACCGTACGTCCGAGCCCTGATCGACGGCAAGGAGGTGGCAGGCATCGGCCAGCTCCCGCCCGACCGCCATCTGCCGATCGCCTGGACGCCCTACATGGCCACCGAAGACGCCGACGAGACGGCCGAGCAGATCAGATCCTGCGGCGGCACCGTCGGCGGCGGGGCGCGGGTCGCGGCCCACGCGGGCCGGATGGCGATAGCGTCTGAACCCGCGGGCGCCGGGTTCGGCATCTGGCACGCCCCCCCC
>NZ_JBHXFA010000013.1:47552-71714 GCF_042724175.1 Streptomyces sp. NPDC127084 | reverse complement strand
CCGGGTGCAGCCGAGTCGGTGGCGGCTGGGCGGCGACACGGCGACACGTCTGCTCGCCGCCGAGTGGCTGCGCGGCTGGGGGGGCGCCGCCGGCGCGCCGCGGCCGGACCTCGCCGCGCAGGCCGACGCGTATCTGCACCGGCGTCTGGCGGCCTGTGCGGCAGACGAGTTGACCGCGACGCTGCACCACAGCGACGTGCTGGCACTGCCCGGGACGGCGGGCGGTTGTGCGAGTGGTATCGCGAGCGCGGGAGCGAGCGACGGTACGAGCGGTAGCGCGGGCGGCGTCACAGGCGGTGGCACGGGGGCCGGGGCTTCATGATCCTGCGGGCGGTCAGGGCGCGCGCCGGCATGCTCGCCGGGGCGGCCATCCTGGTGGGGATGGTGTGGTGGCAGGGCACCGGCGCGATCATCGCCGGTGTGCGCGGGATCGACCTCCCTGTCGTGCTGGCCGCCCTCGGCCTCGGTCTGCTCACCACCGTGCTCAGCGCCTGGCGTTGGTGCCTGGTGGCCCGGGGTCTCGGTATCCGGCTGCCGCTCGGGCGGGCCGTCGCCGACTACTACCGTGCGCTGTTCCTGAACGCGGCACTGCCCGGCGGCGTGCTCGGCGATGTGCACCGCGCGGTGCGGCACGGGCGCAGCGAGGGGGATGTCGGCCGGGGTGTGCGGGCGGTGGTCCTGGAACGCGTCGCCGGTCAGGCGGTACTGATCGCGGTCGGCGTGCTGCTGCTGGTCGGGCGTCCCACGCTCGCGCTGGGGGAGGCGGGCCGGGCGGTCGGTGACCTGCTCACCTCGCCCGCGGTGCCGGCCGTACTCGCGGTGGGCTGCGGATCGGTGGCCCTCGTCATGCGCCGCACACGCCGTGAACCGGCCTCGCGCTGGGTACGAGCCCTGCGCACCACGCTGACCGAGGCCCGCAGCGGTCTGTTCGCCAGGGGCAGCTGGCCGGGGGTGCTGTTCTCGTCGGTCGCCGTACTCGCCGGGCACCTGGGCATGTTCCTGGTCGCCGCCAGGGCCGCGGGGGCGACCGCCCCGGCGGCCGAGCTGCTGCCGCTGATGGTGCTGGCGCTGCTGGCGATGGCCCTCCCGCTGAACGTCGGCGGCTGGGGGCCCAGGGAGGGCGTCACCGCCTGGGCCTTCGGCACGGCCGGGCTCAGCGCCTCGCAGGGTCTGAGCGTCGCGGTGGTCTACGGGCTACTCGCCTTCGTCGCCAGCCTGCCCGGTATCGCCGTCCTCGCCGTCCAGTGGCTCTCCGGACTGCGCGGCAGCCCGCAGGTCGAGCTCGAAGAGGGTGTCCTCGCCGAGGATGGCCCGTCGTACGGGGGGCCGCAGGGCATCGCGCATCCGAGCGGGGCCGGGGAAGGCGAGCCCGGGGACGCCGTCGCCGAGCAGCACGGGCGCCACGGTCACATACAGCCGGTCGAGCGCGCCCGTGTGGAAGAAGCGGGAGACCGTGACGCCGCCGCCCTCCACAAGCAGCCGGCCGAGACCGCGGCGCGCGAGCTCGTGCACCAGGCGGCGCGGACCGAAGGCGGCACGGTCCGGCAGCACGAGCACATCGACGCCCTCGCCAAGTCCGGAGGTGTCGTGCTCACTGTCGGCGGCCAGCACCCACAAGGTCGGGGCGGCGCCGTCGGTGAACAGCTTGTGCCCCAGCGGTACTCGGCCGTGCGGGTCGAGCACGACCCGCACCGGGTTGGTCCCGGCGCAGGCGCGGACCGTGAGCTGGGGATCGTCGGCGACGGCGGTACCGGCTCCGACCAGCACCCCGTCGGCCAGGGCGCGCAGCCGGTGCAGATGGCAGCGGTCCTCCTCGCCGGTGACATAGTCGGCGTCGCCGGTACGGCTGGCGATGAACCCGTCCAGGCTCTGCCCGAGTTGGGCGAAGGTGAAGTGGGGACCGGCCAGGCACAGCGACAGATAGCGATCAGCGAGTTCATCCGCCTCCGGCAGGGCGGGAACCGCCCAGTGCCAACGCCCGTGCTCGTCGGTGACAAGCCCGGCGGCGGACGCGTCCGCACCGGATCGTACGGTGAGCAGCCGCCGCCAGGCGCCGGCCGCGTCAAGCGGTCCGCTCATCGCGTCTCCCCCAGGGCGTCAACGGGCGCGGTGAGAAGTGAGAAGTAATCACCGAAGGATTCGACAAGACCGGCAAGCAATAGCTTTCCCTTTTCCGCGGATGCCATTGATGGCCGTCCCACGACACCCGATTCCGTATAAGCATTCATGCCGAGCGTGAGCAGATGCCGCCGATCGTCGGCAAGGAAATCGGATGTCTCATAACCGGGCCGGACCAGTTCGGGATGATCGTGCAGCAGGATCGACGCCTCGACTTCGCCCGCATGCATATCGCTGTGCGACGAAGTCCGCACTCCCGCACGCTCCCGCGCTGCGCCCCAGTCGGCGGAACCGGGGAACAACGCCATACGCGTACCCGTGCCGGCGGACTCCTGAACCACGTTGCGCAGCACATAGTTTCCGCCATGTCCATTGATCAGCACGAGGTCCCGGATACCGGAGCGGCGCAGCGATTCGGCGATGTCCCGGATGACCGCGTAGAGCGTGGCAGCGGAGATGCTGACGGTCCCGGGCCAGTCCGCGTGCTCGTGTGAGCAGGAGATAGTCACAGGTGGGAGGCATTGGACGGGGTAGGCGGCGGCTATCGCCTCCGCGATGGCGCAGGCCACGACCGTGTCCGTCATCAGGGGGAGAAACGGCCCGTGTTGCTCAAAACTGCCGATGGGCAGAACGGCCACGGTAGCCCGTCCATCCCGCACGTCATCCGTTGTCGTGTCCAGCGGGCCACTCATCTTTCCCGACCCTTTCACTCTTCCTCTTCATACCGGGCGTTTCAGAGATCAGTTGAAAACTTCTCGCCGATTCCTGGCCCATCGCCAGAGGTTACCCGATATGATCTGGCCATGATAGATACCGATGGCTCTCACGTCGGCTCGAAGGTGGACACGGTGCGTGCATCCTGCGTCGAACGCAGGGCAAATGTCCGACTGTCCACGGTACACGGCGATTTTCTCGCCGTCGGCTACCTGGATCGCATTCGCGGCGACGAACAAATCGCTTTGGTTTACGGCGACATCGAGGGAGAGGGCGCGCTCACCCGTGTGCATTCGGAGTGCCTGACCGGTGACGCCTTCGGCTCCAAGCACTGCGAGTGCGGCGACCAACTGGACGCCGCCCTGCGCGCGATCGTGCGTGAGGGCCGCGGCGTGCTGCTGTACCTCACGGGTCACGAGGGCCGCGGGATCGGCCTGCTGGCCAAGCTCCAGGCGATGCAGCTCCAGGCCGAGGGCCTGGACACCGTCGAGGCCAACCTCGCGCTCGGACTCCCGGCCGACGCACGGGACTTCCAGGTCGCGGCGGACATGCTGCACGACCTCGGGGTGCGGTCCGTACGGCTGATGTCCAACAACCCGCGAAAGCGCGAGGACCTCCTCAAGCACGGCATCGAGATCGCCGAGCAGGTGCCACTGCTGACGGCCCCGCGCGAGGAGAACATCGCCTACCTGCGGACCAAGCGGGAGCGGATGGGTCATCTGCTGCCCCATCTGGACCGCCTGGACCAGGCCTCGGGCCAGCGCTGAACCAAGCCGGCACAACCGGCACAAAACAGCCTGAACAAGCCCGAAACGGCCGAAGCGCCACCAGGGCCGGCCGGACCGCGAGCACTGCCACCGGTCCACGGCCGGACCCGGCACGCCCGGCCGACGCTCCCCGCCGCCTGCCCCTTGCCGTCGGCGCCGCCTCCTGATTGGGTACGCGGACACATGGCGGGGCACAGCGTGGCAGGGGAGGGCGCGGCGTGGAACCGACAGCCGGGCGGAACACACAAGGCACGCTGCCCAGCGGCCTCGACAGGGCGATACGCGGCACCGCCGAGGACATCGCCGCGCTACTGCGCGGCGTCGCCGACACAAGCGGCCCGGTGCCCGGCTCCGACTGGACCCTCGGCGAGGCGGCGGCGCATCTGGCGCAGGCCAACGAACTGATGGCCGACGTGGCGGCCGGCCATGAGCGCAGCCACGGCGACGGCACCCCGGGCAGCCTGGCCGAGGCCAACGAACTCGCCCTCGCGGCATTCGCCGAGCGCGCTGCGGACCCGCTGGCCCGGATGATCACGGACCAGGCCGAGGCCTTCCTCACCGCCGTGGCCGAACTCCCGGCGGACCGCACCCTGACCACCCCGCTGGGCTCGATGAGCCCTGCCGAGTTCGGCTCGTACCTGCTGACCCACATGCTGGGCCACGGCTACGACATCGCCCGCGCGGTGGGCCGCCCCCATATGATCGACCGCAGCCGCGTCGAGCTGTCCCTGCCGTTCCTGGTCACGGCAATGCCCCGCGTCGTCAACCCCACTGCCACGGCCGGGCTTTCGGCCCGCTACACCATCCGCCTGCACGGCGGCACAGCCTTCGGCGCCACGTTCACGAACGGCGCGGTGACCGTCTCCACCGAGCCCCCGCAGCGCCCCGACTGCACGATCCTCACCGAACCGGTCGCCTTCTTCCTGATGGCCCTGGGCCGCCGGGGCCCCTGGGGCGCCATGGCCCGCGGCGGCGTACTCGCCTGGGGCCGAAAGCCCTGGCTCGCGCCGCGCTTCCCCACCCTGTTCACGGCGCCCTGAGGCAACGGGCCGATATCGCCTGGCGGATCGGTGCCCGGTCGGGCAGGGTGCCGGTGATGAGCGATGAGTACGACATGTCCTACGCCCTGTCCGACTCCGTCGAGGGTCTGCTGCAACGGGGGCGTGGCCTGGGCGCGGTGCGAGCGCTCAAGGACCCTCGGCGATCTGCCGTGTTCGTGTATGACGGGATCCGCCGTGACTGGCGGTGGGACCACCAGGCCGACGAACCCTCACGGCCACGCACAGCCCCGACCGCACGTGTCCCTTGCGGCCTCACCGGGTGGGGCAGGCGATCGACGATCATGGACGGAGTCCCGCACCACCGAAGCCCCATGGGAGACCGCTGACATGAAGCTGCGCTGCGCAGTGCTCGATGACTTCCAGTCCGTCGCGACCACCGTCACCGACTGGTCGCCCGTCGCCGACGAGGTCGAAGTCGTCAGCTTCAGCGAGCACTTCGCCTCGTACGACGAACTCGGCACCGCGCTCGCCGACTTCGACATCGTCGTGACCCTCCGCGAACGGGTTCCTTTCCCGGCGACCCTGATCAGCCGGCTTCCGCGGCTGAAGCTGCTCATCGCGTCCGGCATGCGCAACTCCGTCATCGACTTCACAGCCGCGGAGAAGCACGGTGTCACCGTCTGCGGCACCGCCAGCTCCTCCACACCGCCGGTGGAGCTCACCTGGGCACTGCTGCTGGGTCTCGCCCGGGGGGTCGTGGCCGAGGCGACCGCGCTGCGTGCGGGCGGACCCTGGCAGTCAACGGTGGGGGCGGATCTGCACGGGCGGCGGCTCGGGCTGCTGGGTCTCGGCAAGATCGGGAGCAGGGTTGCGCGGGTCGGTCTCGCCTTCGGGATGGAGGTCATGGCGTGGAGCCAGAACCTCACCGAGGAGCGCGCCGACGAGGTCGGCGTCAGCCTGGCCGCGTCCAAGGAACAGCTCCTGCGGAGCAGCGACTTCGTCTCCGTACATCTGGCACTCAGCGACCGCACCCGTGGTCTGGTGGGTGCGGCGGAACTGGGGCTGATGCGGCCCGGCAGCTATCTGGTCAACACCTCGCGGGCCGCGATCGTCGACCAGGACGCCCTGATCGCCGCCCTGCGGGCCGGTGCCATCGCCGGTGCGGGCATCGATGTGTTCGACATCGAGCCGCTCCCGGCCGGCCATCCGATGCGCAGCACACCGCGTCTGCTGGCCACCCCGCACCTCGGCTATGTCTCACGGGCCAACTACGAGACGTACTACGGGCAGGCCGTCGAGGACATCCGGGCGTATCTGGACGGGGCACCCGTCCGCCGCCTGGGATAGCCGTCAACGGGGCAGGTACATATACGTGTTCTGGAGCTCGTCCTGGACGACATGCGCCTCGCCGTCCACCGTCCGTACACGCAGGTCCTCCTCGGGGGTCCGTACCCCGAACGACCAGCCGTCAGGCAGACTCAGCCGGTCGCCGAGCGCGGCGAGGGTGTCCAGGGTCAGGCTGTCGTCCACGATGTGGGCGTAGGCCTGGAGGACATAGGTGCGGCCGTCGGCGTCACGCAGCGTGTAGATCGGCTTTCCCCCGGCCAGGAGGTACTCCGTGTCGCGCTTGACCATGATGTCGACGTAGGCCTTCCTCGGTGCCGCCCCGCTCGGGTCGGCTTCCGGAGGGATGTTCACCTCGGCCACCAGCCGGGCCTCGACACCGTCGAAGGTGCTCACCCCGCCCACCGCGAACGCCGTGAGCTCGTCGATCGCCCAGTAGCGCGGACCGTTGAGCAGCACCATGGGGACCTTGAACTCCGCTGCCAGCGAGCCGGGGTCGAGCCCGTTCCACCAGTCCTCCGGGCAGTCGTTGAGCCCGAGCGTGTTGTAGACGGCCGCCTTGAGCCCGTCGGAGCCGTCGGGTGAGATCAGCAGGATCTCGCCGTAACGCGTGCCCCTCAGGCCACTGATGTGGCGGGGCGCCTCAGTGGTACGGGTCATGGCGCGCCTCCCTCTCGGCTCCTCCTGAACATTCAGCATCCATCAGGACGAAAGGGGTCGCCACCCAGGCCTTGCAGTGCCCCGCTGCGGAAGCAGGCGGGGCAGTGGCCGGGGGTGGATGCGCGGTAGGCGCGGTCGCAGGTGTCGCCGTTCGCCGCCCGGACGGTGACCGGGCGGCGAACAGTCAGGCGGGGAGGGTCAGGAGGGGCGGTACGACTTCAGGACCGCTGTGCTGCCGATCTGCGTGCGGTTGGCGAGGCCTCCGGTGCCCTTGCCGGCGTTGAGCCAGGCCCGGCCCGAGGTGTCCCGGGAGACAACGTCGGCCTTGCCGTCGCCGTTGAGATCCCCGGCGCCGACGACATCGGTGTAGCTGCCGCCCCAGTCCTTGAAGACGAGGGCGCGGCGCTCGAAGGTGCCGACGCCGTTACCGATTCCGGTGCCCTCGTAGCGCCAGAGCTCACCGGATTTGTCGAGGGCCAGGATGTCGGCCTTGCCGTCGCCGTTGAGGTCTCCGGTGCCGATGAGCTTCTTGTAGGTGTTCCAGCCGCTCCCGACCTTGACGCGGGAGGCGAAGGCGCCGTTGCCGTTGTTCGGGTACAGGTAGAGGTAGCCGCTGGCGGAGGACCGGGCCAGCAGATCGGGCCTGCCGTCACCGGTGAGGTCACCGGTGGAGACGACGCTGTCGTACTTCCAGTCGGAGGAGATCTTCCTGTACGCGGTCCCCTCCGAGGGCAGCCCGCCGCAGACCGGGGTGTACATCCGGACCTCGCCGGAGCCGAGACGGACCAGCACGTCGTTGCAGCGGTCCCCGTCCAGGTCCCCGAAGGGCAGCACCTCCGGGGTCTGGGTCCAATCCGCCCGGTGGACGTACGCAAGTCCGGTGGCGTCACCGGAGATGGTCCTGATGGTGTTCGAACCGGTGGCGACGCCGAGGATGTCGGGCCTGCCGTCGTCGTCGTAGTCGCGCCACTTGGGCAGCGCGCGGCTGCCGGTCGTCGAGGTGAAGGTCCGGTACGCGTACTTCCCGTCCACGTACGTCTGCGTGCTCCACAGCGCGACCGGGCGCCCCTGGGAGTCGGTGGCCACTTCCGTCGTCGGCCCGTACCTGTCGATTCCCGTACCGATGACCTTCGGCGCCGACCACGAACCCGCCGCGTACGTGGAGGTCTTCACGTCCGTGCCCGCGTACTCGCCGTCGCTGAAACGGTTCTGGCCCCAGGTGACCACGACCGAGCCGTTACCGGCCAGCGTGGCGCGCAGACTGCCCTCCATGTCGCCGACCACGGCGTTGGAAGACGGGAACCGCTGTACGGCCGCCCACTTCCCGGTGACCGCCGACCGCACGGAGTAGCCGGGTGTGCCGCTGGCGCCGTAGTACGAGCTGGAGGGGGCCACGCTGATCACCATCAGGTCGCCGTTCGGCAGCGCCAGCATCTGGGGGCGCGACCGGGTACGCGAGGACACCCCGACGGACTCGACCGGGCTCCAGGCCGTGGCGCCGGCCGCCTTGACGGCGTACTTGCCGGACGAGAACCAGTGGAATCCGCCCTTGGGATGCGCGGAGAGCACGACGCCTTCCGGCTGCTCGCCGAGCTGCGGCAGGTCGGCCGGCTGCGCCCAGGAGGTGGCCCCGGCGGCCCGCTCCAGAACCTTGTAGTGCCACTTCCAGGCGGTCGGGTCGTGGTCGACGCCGTCGCCCTCGTACCTGGTGTTGCCGCCCCAGATCACCATGGCGGAGCCGTCGTTCGCGACTGCGAGCCGGAGGTCGTACAGGCGGTAGACGTAGTCGTTGTCCGGGCGCTCGACGGGTCCCGGCAGTTGGTCGAGCACCGCCGGGGCGGACCAGGGACTGCCCGGTGCCGGACGCTCGGACACGGTCAGCCGCCGGTCGTCGTCCATCCACGCGGCGGCGAGTCGGCCGGAGGCATTGCCCGCGAGGGTGACGCTGCCGGCTGCCGGGACCGTGGCGATGGTCTCGGCGGCCGAGAAGCCGGTGGCGCCGGGCACGAGCCGGGCGAACCGGAGCACCTTGGCCGTGCCGTCGGCGGTCTGCTCCGTCCAGTGCGTCACGACGGACCCGTCGCCGATCACGCTGATCGCACTGGCGGTCGTGGGCACAGCGGGCAGCCAGCTCGTGCTGCCCGCCGGGCGTACGGAGGTCGCCATCCGCCTGCCATCGGCAGTGGCCTGCCGCACGAGGGCCACGATCGTGCCGTCCTTGGCCGATCTCATGTCCATGACCTCTCCGAGCCCGGAGAGTTCCTTCGCCGTACCCCACCGGCCCAGCGTCGTCCCACTCGCGGTGCCCGCGGTCGCGGCCGGGGCAAGACCGGGGGTGGTCGCCGGGGCAAGACCGGGGGTGGTCGCCGAGGGAGCGGCGATGGCGCTCGGTGCGGCGAGCGCCAGGAAGAGTGCGGGCGTCAGTGCGAGGCCGAGACTCGTACGGGCACGCAAGGTCATGGTTTCCCCCCAGGTGTCAGGCCATGCTGAATAGACGCAGGCCACAGCGCCGCAGCGTATATCAGCCGAAATCAGCAATGCCCTCCGGGAACCGGCGGCCCCGGCCGCGGCAGCTCGATTCCGGCGGCGGGAACGGGGCGGACGTCGCCTGACGCGGCACCAAAGCGTGTTGCAGAACGGTCCGGTTGATCGCCCAGAGGCTCACGCGCGAGATCAACAGGCGTCGCCAGTCGCCAGGAATCCGGACAAAGCGTTGACCTCAACAAGCCTGATCACGGCGGGAGACTAGCGCCGAGCTGGTTCTGCAACACGCTTCAGAAGTGCTTCATCACCTCGCCGAGGTCCACGAACTTGAAGCCGGTCGCCTCGCGTTCGCCCTCTGCCGGGGTGGCGTGGCCGTCCTGGACCACCAGCAGCCCGTGCGGATAGCGCCTGCCCAAGGGCGCGTTGAGTACGGCCGCCCCGTCGCACTCCTCGGAGCCGTCCAGGGCCGCCGATGCGGCGGTGATACGGAAGCCGCCCTCGTACTCGTTGCGGTCGCTCAACTCCCTGTCGTACAACGCGAAGGTGTTGTCGCCCTGGCTGGAGGCCAGCACGTATCCGTCGCCGTCCGGCTCGGTCAGCAGCGTCAGGCCCTCGACGTCGGCGGCCAGCCGGGAACCGCCGTAGCCGGGGTCGGTGCCGGGAGCGCACTCCTCGGTCTGTTCGTCGTAGGTGCCGGGAACGCCGTACTCACGGACCTTGTCGACGAGCTTCGGGGTTCCCTTCAGGTCCGCCCTGACCCGCCAGATACCCACGTCCTCCTGGCCCGCGTAGAGCATCCCGTTGGCGGGGTCCACCACCATGCCCTCGACCTGGGGCAGTTCGCCCGGCTCCGCGCACGGAGTCCAGGAAGCGCCGTTCGGGAGGCGGAAGGTGGACGGCAGGGACAGGGTGCGGACCGTGCGGTAGGTGACCGTGCCGGCCGGGGTGGGGCGGATTTCGAGCAGCGCCACACTGGTGCGGTTGCGCCGGCTCACCAGGGCGTAGGAACGGCCGCTGGTCCGGTCGGTCCAGGTGGCCAGGCCGTAGGCGGTCTTCTGGTCGTTGATCTCGTCCTGGTCCTTGGAGAAGACCGGGGGCGCGGCGGGGTCGGTGACATCGGTCAGCGGGCTGCCCTCACCGCTGACGCGGTAGAACCGCAGCCGGTCGTGGCCCCGGTCCGTGGTCACGGCGAGATCGGTGCGTGCGCCCGACAGGCGCAGCCCCTGCACCAGGTCCACGTTGTTGAACCGGCCCGGGGCGTCGTCCGGGCCGTCGGCCGGGGGTGCCGCGACCGTCTGGATCAGCCGCGCGTCCAGGTCGTAGACCCGCAGTCCACCCTCCTTGGCGGTGGCGATCACCATGCTGCGGTCCGGGTCGGCGGCGTTGCGCCAGATCGCCGGGTCGTCCGCGTTGGCGTTGCCGCCCGCCTCGTCGTCGTACAGCGTGGGCGTCTCGGCGCGCGGCGTGACGGTGAGCAGCGGCGCGGCGGAAGGGGCGGGGGCGGCCGCGGTGAGCGCCGCGAGGACCGTACCCAGGGCGGCGACGGTGGTCGTCCTCAAGCTCACGTGTACTCCTCTGTCGCAGTGGCTGGACGGCTACCCGCTGAGGCTCCGGGCGCGAAGTGACATCCCGGAGACCTCCACAGGGTGTCTGCATGTGCACGTCATGAACAGGCCTCACCTGGACTGCCCCGTCGGCGAGGGCGCACTATCGAAAGGGAGGTGACTCCACCATGAACACGTCCACCGAGGGTGCCCGGCACTCCCCTGCCCATGGTGCAGGACCGGCCCCGTACGCTGTCGGCGCCGCCGACGCCGGGCTGCTGCTCCTGCGGCTGGCCACGGGTGTGATCCTGGCCGGTTTCGGCGCCCAGAAGCTGTTCGGGGTGCTGGGCGGGTCCGGCATCGACGGCACCGGAAAGTGGTTCGCCGATCTCGGCTACCGGCCTGGTTCTCTTTACGCGGGCCTGGCGGGGGCATCCGAGTTCCTGGGCGGGATCGGACTGGCCATCGGGCTGCTCACCCCGCTCGCCGCAGCCGCCGCCGTCGGGGTGATGATCAACGCGATGGCCATCGCCGAGAAGCTGGATCTGTGGGCCGCCACGGGCATCGCCTTCCCGCTGCTCATCGCCGTGTCCGCGGTCGCGGTGGCCGCCGTGGGGCCTGGCAGCCTGGCGGTCGACCGGTTCTTCCCCTGGCGCGACGGCGGCTGGGGAGCCTTCGCCTTCGCCCTGATCGCGGGCGGGATCGGGGCCGCGATCGTGCTCGCGCTCAAGGGCAGCCCGGTGTGACAGCCGGCGACCCGGCAACCAGCGACCAGCGACCAGCACGACGATGACGGCGACGGCGGCAGTCGTGCCGGGCCACGACAGCGGCTCCGGTGGCGCCATGACGCAGGCCCGGGCGTCGCCGAAGCGGGCCTGGGCCTGCGTACGCACTCCCCTCTGCCGTCAGCCCGTGGCGGCCACCGCCCGGTAGGACGTGGTCAGTGCCGCCACCGCGCCCTTCAGATCACCGGCCAGCAGCAGATGGTCGGCCTCGGCGAACGGCTTCGCCACCGCCGCCGTCATCTTCTGCCCGATCCGCTGCTGCGTGATCGCCCGCGCCTTCGCCGCGATGGCACGGCCCGCGTCCGACTTCGCGGCGGCCGCGCCCTGCGCGAGTTGCAACGCCTGCGCCGCGACACCCAGCGCCCGCAGCGTGGCCTCACCGCCAGTCGGCACGGCGGTCAGCGTCGTCAGACCCCAGCCGTAGGGAAACTGCGGATCGTACGTCGCGTCGCCGACGTTGATCGGAAGCTGGGCCTGCGACTTCGGCCAGGTGACGGGCAGTTGCCCGGTGAACGGGCGCTTCCCGTACAGCACGTCCGCCACCCCGTCGCCCTCCGTGCCCGGCAGCCAGGAGGCCACCAGGGCCTCGATACCGCCGAGCCGGTCGCCGATGAGCTGCGGGCGGCCCGAGACAATCAGGACGGCGCACTTCATCGCCCCGCACACCCGGTCGACCGCGGCCTTGTCGGCGGCCGAGAGCTCCAGATCATGCCCGTTGCCGACATCGCCGACGCCTTCCGCGTACGGGGTCTCGCCGACCACCACGACACCCACGTCATGGCCCGTCGTCGGCGCTGACGCGTCCTTGGAGTGGGTGACAGTGCCGGGCGCCGCCTTCTCCATGGCCTGGCGCACCGTGGTGCCCGTGGTGATGGCGCCCGACGAACCCTGCCAGCTGATGGTCCAGCCGCCTGCCTGGTTGCCCAGGTCATCGGCGTTGGACCCGGCCAGGTACACCTTCTGCGAGGTGCGCAGCGGGAGCACGCCGTCCGAGTTCTTCAGCAGCACCTGGGACTTGGCCGCGGCCTCCCTTGCCACCGCCCGGTGGTCGGCCGAACCGACCTGTGCCAGGCCGGCGGTGTCTGCGAACGGCTTCTCGAACAGCCCGAGACGGAACTTCTGCTCCAGGACGCGCGAGACGGCGTCGTTCACCCGGGCCTGGGAGATCCGACCCGCCTGCACCTCCTGGACCAGGGTGCGCCGGAAGTCCTGGTACGCGTAAGGCACCATGATCATGTCAAGTCCAGCATTGACCGAGGTACGCACATCGCTCGCGTAGTCGCCCGGGATCTGGTCGATGGCCTGCCAGTCACTGATCACAAAGCCCTTGAAGCCCATCCGGCCCTTGAGCACGGTGCTGATCAGCTCGGCGCTCGCGTGCATCTTCACCGCGCCCTGACCGTCACCGATGTAGTCGACCGACGAGTACGACGGCATGACCGTGCCGACGCCGTACTTCACCGCCTCCGTGAACGGAGCCAGATGCACCGCCTCCAGCTCGGCGCGCGTGACCCGGGTGACACCCTGGTCGATGGTGTACGTGCCCGTCGTGGACGTGCCGTAGCCGGTGCCGCCGTCACCCACGAAGTGCTTGGCGGTGGCCAGCACCTTGTCCGAGCGGTCGAGATCGCTGCCGTCCGCCGCGCCCTGCATACCGCGGATCACCGTCTCCATGGCAGTGACCAGCGCCGGGTCCTCGCCGAACGCCTCGTATGACCGCCCCCAGCGCTCATCGCGGGTGACACACAGACATGGCGCGAAGTCCCACGGAATCCCGGTGGCGCGCACCTCGGCGGCGGTGACCGCGCCGGTGCGCTCCGCCAGGGCCGAGTCCCGCCCGGCGCCGATGCCGATGTTGTGCGGCATGATCGTGGCGCCGGAGACGTTGTTGTGCCCGTGCACGGCGTCGGCGCCGTAGATCAGCGGGATCTGGAAACGGCCGGCCATGGCACGCGCCTGGTAGGAGTCGACCATCTTGGCCCAGGCCGCGGGGGTGTTGGGGGTCGGCCCCGAGCCGCCGCCGGAGAGCAGCGAGCCGAGCGCGTACGTCGCGATGTCGTCCTGCGCCGCGAGCGCGCCCCGTTCGGCCTGGGTCATCTGACCGGCCTTCTCCTCCAGCGTCATCCGCGAGACCAGGTCGGCGACCCGCGTGCGCACGGGCAGACGGGTGTCGAGATACGGCATCCCATGCGCGTTGATCACGATCTTCGGGACCTCGGGGGGCGCCTTCGCGCCGGTGACGGTCAGCTTCATACCCACCGTCTCGGCGGTCTCGGCCGCCCCGTCCGACCGGGTGGGGACGGCGATCGTGCGGGAGGCGCCGGAGGCGGTGCCCGCGGGGAACGTGACCGTGCCGGACACCGGTGTGTAGTCCGTACCGGCGCTCGCGTCACCGCCCTCGGTGGCGTAGGCGACGGTCACCGGCTGCTCGATCGGCACGCTTCCCACTGTCCCCAGCGTGATCCGGAACTCGGCCGAACTGCCCTCCCGCACCTGGATCAGCGGGCTGTCCACGGCGATCCGCGCCGTACGCGACGGGTCGGGGCTGCCGTACAACTCCACCTGGTCGATGGCGAAGTCGCCCCGTACACCGACCGGGAAGGTGAAGGCATAGCCCCACATCTCGGTCAGTCCGAGTATGCGGTCGATACCGCCGACGGGTTGGTAGTCGGTGCGGTATTCGAGCTGGGAGAAGGGGATTTCGACCAGATGCCAGCCCTGCCAGTCATCGGTGAAGGACGTCGTCCAGAGCTCCGACGCCTCGCCGTTGGCCCCGCCGTCCTTCACCTCGAAGCGGACGCGCTTGCCCGTACCGGCGGGCAGCGGCGCGGAGTTCTGGCCGTACCACCAGAAGCGGATGCCCCGATGCCCGGTCCAGTCCCGCGGGGGGTCGGCGAAGGCGAAATTGTGTGTGAAGCCGCCCCAGCCACTGATGTCGTACGAGCCCTGGAGCACCTTGCCGCCCTCGGGAGCGTCGGAACGCGCCACCAGGCTGAGCGACGGATGGTCGTCGGCGTCGCTGCCCCAGGCGAAGATGCCGTCGGCGGGCGGGCCGGCGAAGGGGACCTCGCCTTCGAACCGGTCGATCGGGACGGGTGGGAAATCGTCCACCCCGGCGCTGGTGGCGGCGGAGGAGGAGCTGAGGGGGAGCAGGGCACTGAGCAGACACGCGGACACGAGCGCGGCGGTCCTGCCGAGTGCCGTACGGGTTGTGAATCCGGTAGGTCTTCTCAGACTGCTGAGCCGGGATCTTGCCTGGTGCATAAGGCTTCCTCCGCTGACGACGGCGCCGGCTGTGGTTCACCGGCCGTGAGTCAACTGCCGCAGACCGTTGCCGTCAAGACTTCACACCAAACCTGGGCACGAGCCAACTCCATTGCCTTCTGAGGCAGTTGTTCGTTCACCATCTGAACGCGGGCACGAGTCGGCCGACCGCGTGACAATGGAGACGTGCCGTACATAGCGGTGACCGCCCTGAGCGACATCGGCCTGGTCCGCGAGCACAACGAGGACAGCCTCGCCGCCGGACCGTGGACCCTGTGCGCGACCGTGACGGAGAACCCCCAGACCCTGCTGTTCCCCCTCGGCACCCCGCTGGTCGTTGCGGTCGCCGACGGACTCGGCGGACAACCGGCCGGTGAGGTGGCCAGCGCGCTGGTGGCACGCAGGCTCGCCGCACTCGGCCCGGGACTCGACGGGGAGCAGGCGGTACGTGACGCACTGGACCTGTGCAACCACTCGGTGTACGCGGCGGCGGAGGCGGACCCGAAGCTGACCGCGATGGGGACGACGGTCGCGGGCGCGGTCGTGCTGCCGGACTCCGTTCTGGTCTTCAACGTGGGCGACAGCAAGGTGTACGAGGTGGGCGAGCCAGCCCAGCCAGAGCAGAAGGAGGCGGGCGGCGAGCGGGCAGAGGCCGGCGTGCGCCGACTGCGTCAGCTGAGCGTGGACGACAGCCCACTACCCGCACCCGGCAGGCGCACCACATCGGCCGTGACCCAGACCCTCGGCGGCCAGCTCTCCCGCACCCCGATCAGCGCGCATGTGTCCCGCTCGCCGCTCGCCGTCGGCGACCGGTGGCTGATCTGCTCGGACGGACTGACCGACCCGGTGCCGGACGAGGAGCTGGACGAACTGCTGCGGACGCACGACGGCGGCCGGGCCGCGTACGAGCTGTGGAAGGCCGCGATCGAGTCCGGCGGCCCCGACAACATCACGCTGGCGCTGATCCGAATCGGAGCGGGAACGGGGTGAGCGGGCATGCACTTCACCGGTCGCACCGACGCGGGCCGGCAGCTCGCCGAAGTGCTGAAGCATCTGCGGGCAGCCGATCCGGTCGTCCTCGGGCTGCCGCGCGGCGGGGTGCCGGTGGCGTACGAGGTGGCACGGGCGCTGGGGGCGCCGCTGGATGTGATCGTGGTACGGAAACTGGGGGTGCCGTACCACCGGGAGCTCGGATTCGGGGCCATCGGGGAGGGCGGGGTACGGATCATCAGTGACGACATCGTCGCCCGCGGCCATGTGTCCCGGCAGGAGATCGAGTCGGTCGAACGCGCCGAGGAAGCCGAACTGACTCGGCAGGCACGCACGTTCAGGGCGGACCGGGAGCGCGTCAGCATCACGGGGCGGACCGTGGTCCTCGTGGACGACGGCATCGCCACCGGAGCCACGGCAGCCGCGGCCTGCGAGGTCGTACGGGCGCAGGGAGCGGCACGGGTGGTGCTGGCCGCACCTGTGGCACCACCGGACGCGGTGGCCTGGCTGCGCGGGGCGGCGGACGAGGTGGTGTGCCTGTCGACACCGCGCGCCTTCACGGCGGTCGGCGAGTGGTACGAGGACTTCTCCCAGACTCCGGACGAGGAGGTCGTCGCGCTGCTGAAACGGGCGGCGACCGCACAGGCCGAGAATGCCGGGAACGCCGAGGAAGCCGAGAAGGCCGCGGGATCCGACGAGGTGGAGGTGGACGCCGGACTCGTACGGCTGGCCGGTGAGCTGACCCTGCCCGGGGACGCGGCGGCGGTGGTGATGTTCGCCCACGGTTCGGGGAGCAGCCGGCACAGCCCCCGCAACCGCTCCGTGGCGCGGGCACTGAACCGGGCCGGCCTCGGCACCCTGCTGTTCGACCTGCTCACCGAGCCCGAAGCGGCCGACCGCGCCAATGTCTTCGACATCGAGATCCTCGCCCGCAGGCTCGCGGACGCCACCCACTGGCTGCGCACCCGCACCCCGGTGCCGATCGGCTACTTCGGGGCGTCCACCGGGGCCGCGGCGGCACTGTGGGCCGCCGCGACGGCGGGCACGGACGTGGGCGCCGTGGTGTCCCGGGGCGGGCGGCCGGACCTGGCCGGTTACCGGCTGGCGGGCGTACGGGCGCCGACACTGCTGATCGTCGGGGGTCTGGACACCACCGTGATCGAGCTCAACCGGCAGGCCCAGACCGAACTGCGCTGCGAGAACCGGCTGGAGATCGTGCCCGGGGCCACGCACCTGTTCGAGGAACCGGGCGCGCTGGACGAGGTCGCCGCGCTCGCCGAGGACTGGTTCATCCGGCAGCTCACCGAGTGACCGAGTCGCCGGGTGACCGGGTTGCCGGGTGACCGGGTTGCCGGGTTGCCGGGTTGCCGAGCGGGCTCGTGAGCTTCGGCCGCTCAGCGTTCCAGGACCAGCGCCAGCCCCTGCCCCACCCCGATGCACAGCGTGGCCAGGCCCGTACCGGAGCCGGCCGCCGCGAGCTGGTGGGCGACCGCGCCGGTGAGCCGGGCACCGGACGCGCCGAGCGGATGCCCGATGGCGATGGCGCCGCCGCGCGGGTTGACGATCTCCGGGTCGAGTCCCGGCCACTGCCGCAGACAGGCCAGCGACTGCGCGGCGAAGGCCTCGTTGAGCTCGACCGTCCGCAGATCGGCGAATTCCCGGCCCGCCTTCTTCAGGGCACGGCGCACGGCCTCGACCGGGCCTGAGCCGAAGTACTGGGGCTCGATCCCGGTGACGGCGGACGCGCCGACCCGGGCCAGCGGCTCGCGGCCGGTGGCGCGCAGCCCGTCTTCGTCCACCAGCAGCAGCGCCGCGGCACCGTCGTTGAGCGGCGAGGAGTTTCCGGCGGTCACAGTCCCGTCGCCGTCCTTGCGGAAGACCGGCTTCAGCTTGGCCAGCGCCTCCATCGACGTGCTGTCGCGGACGCACTCGTCGCGGGTGAGCTCGACGCCTTCGACGGGCACGACCTCGCCGTCGTACAGCCCCTCAGCCCACGCCCGGGCCGCGTTGCGGTGGCTGGCCAGTGCGAACGCGTCCTGTTCGGCCCGTCCGATGCCGTACTTCTCCGCGAGCAGCTCGGCACCCTCGCCCAGGCCGACGGTCCATTCCCCGGGCATGCGCGGGTTGACCATCCGCCAGCCCAGCGTGGTCGAGTACATCTGCTGGTGGCCCACGGGGAAGCCGCGCTCCGGCTTGCCCATCACCCAGGGCGCGCGGCTCATCGACTCGACGCCGCCCGCGACCGCGATCGACGCGTCGCCGACGGCGATGGCGCGAGCCGCCTGGATGACCGCTTCCATCCCGGAGCCGCAGAGCCGGTTCACGGTGGTGCCGGGCACGGTGACCGGCAGGCCCGCGAGCAGCACGGCCATGCGCGCGACATCGCGGTTGTCCTCGCCGGCTCCGTTGGTGTCGCCGAAGAAGACGTCGTCGATCCGGGCAGGGTCGAGCTCGGGCGTACGGGACACAAGGGCCCCCAGCACCCCGGCGGCGAGATCGTCGGGGCGAACGCCGGACAGCGCGCCGCCGTACTTGCCGATGGGCGTGCGGACGGCATCAACGATGTACACGTCACGCAGGCGATCGGTCATGTCAGCTCCTTCATGGCCGTGGCGGTGGCCGTGTCCCACCCAGGGCGCCGTCCAGGCAGCGCGTGACGAGTCTGCGTGTACCCGACACCCATGTCAACGCCCGGCTGCACCGCCGCCCGGCCGCACCTCCGCCGCCGTACGACGTGCTTCGCTCAGCTGATCCAGAACGTCCACCAGCGGGTCAGGATCAGCACCCCGATGACTCCCGTCCACAGCACCGGCGGCATCCAGCCGAACTCCCGCAGCACGGTCCGCACCCCCGCCGGGGCCGGGAGCATCCGGTGGACGACGGTGTGCCGGGTGACGGCGCAGAAGAGCACGATGGTCGCGACCCAGGCCAGTGAGCACCACAGGCACAGCGCGCTGATCCGGTACAGCGACTGGAACTGGAGCCAGGTGCAGAACCCCACCCCGAACAGGGCGCCCGCGTTGAGCCCCAGCCAGAACCAGCGGTGGTAGCGGGCGCTGGCGAGCAGCCCGGCACCGATCGCGATCACGACGGCGTAGCTGACGAGACCCAGCATCGGATTGGGGAAGCCGAAGGCCGCCGCCTGTTCGCTCTTCATGACGCTGCCGCAGGAGACGACCGGGTTGAGGCTGCATCCGGGGGTGAAGCCCGGGTCCTCAAGGAGGTGGAACTTGTCGAGCGTGATCACCCAGGACGCCAGCAGCCCCGCCGCTCCTGTCACCAGCAGCAGCCAGGCGAGGCCACGTGAGGCACCGGAAGCGCCCGTGGAATCTGACGGGGTGTCGTCGGGGGAGCCGGCGGGGCGCGGAACACGCCGGTGCGTGCGTACGTGTCTGCCTGCCGGGTTCCTTGAGTTGGGTGGGTTGGCCGGGTTGGTTGAGTCCGTTGTCCGCATGATGTCCGAAGTCCTGACGGTCCAGTTCTGGCAGTCCTGCAAATCCGGTTTCGCCGGAGTCGCCGATGTCGCCGGTGTCGTCTCCGTGTTTCCCGTCCCCCCGGCGCTCCCTCACCTGGGTCGATGCGCGCACGCAGTAATCACCGCACCGCTCGACGCGACGGATCGTCAGATTCCGATTAGCGTCACAAGTGTCCAGACCCTTGTATCGAGGAGCTCGATCATGAAGCTGACGCTTCGCCACTCGGCGGCTGCTGCCGCCGCCGCCAGCGAAATACCATTCAGGCTCGCCGGGGTCACCCGGGTGCGCGTACCCCACGCAGCCACCCGCCCGGCGAGCGCGACCGATCGTCGTCTGTAACCCGCATGGCCTAATCACGGCCCGGCAGGCGGACATACCACCGCCGCCGGGCCCTTTGACGTGCCCCCGGCATCCGCCCTCGCGCGTGCTCGTATGTCACGCCTGGAGCCGGCGCACCGGCAGCAGGCAGTGGGCCGCAGTCGACAGCACCGCCTCGTCACCCACGAAGTCCCGCAGCTCCCCCTCACTGACCGGCACCCCAGGCGCCGCCTTGGGCCACGGCCGGGTGGCGAAGAGGAAGTACACATGCCCCTGCCCCCGCACCGCGGTCAGCCACTCGGTCGAAACGGCGCACCGGGCGCTGAGGTGAGGCATCGTCAGCAGCGCGGTCCGGCCGCCGTCCTCGATGGCCAGCGTGATCGACGGCTCGCCGTCCCGCACCGCGTCCACCACGTCCACGTACTCACTGCCGATCGGCAGCCCCGACTCCTCGATGAGCTGCCGGGCCGCGACCGCCGCCGCGTCGGGGCCGCCTTCGCCGTCCCCGAGCGAGTACGCCAGCAGGAACGGCATGTCCCGCTCGTCGTCGGGGTGGTCGCCCTTCCAGGCGATGACGACGAGCGTGCCCAACTGGGCGGGGCAGAGCGCGCTTACGGCGCTGAAGGTTGAGGTCACTCTCGGACCTTAGCGATTTATCGGGATTTCTCGTTCAGTCGCCCCACCCAAGCGGGCAACCCCCGGCGTCGATGACTCCGAAGGAGTAATCGACGCCGGAGGGCGCCGAGTGGAGCCGGGGCGCGCTGTAGCGCGCAGGACGCGTCAGGAGGTCTGGGCGAGGCCCGGAGACTCAGGAGCCGTTGACCGGCAGCCCGCCGATCAGCTTGGCCGGGGCGGCCTGCTTGGCCTTGTTCAGCTCGGTGGTCGCGCCCTTGACCTCGTTGAGCAGCGTCCCCGCCTTCTCCGAGTCCAGGGTCTCGCCGGTCAGCGGCTCCGCGGCGGACTTGGACTGGGTGGTGAGGGTGTTGATACCGCCGCCGAGGGTGGTCGCGGGCGGGTAGTCGATGGCGGACGCCGGCGAGGCGGCCCCCGCGGCCACCAGGGAACCGGCGACGATGGCGAGGACCTTCATGGGCTTCATCAGTGAATCTCTCCTTCGGCCACGCGTGTCGCGGCGCAAGTGTCATACGGCTTCGGGCATATTGCGGTTGTTTGCGGCCGACCGCCCGTATGCCTGCCGTAGTGCTCCGTGTTGTGTAACGAGCCCCTGCTGCCGGGGAAACTCCGCAGCCGAGGAATTCTCGGAGCGCAAGCGCGGGGCAGGGGAACGAACGCACGGGAACGAATGCACGGGTCGGACGCATGTGCGCGGGCGCATGGACCCGGAGGCGTGGGACCGGAGGCATGCACTCGGGGGTATGCGACCGGACGCGGGGAAACGGATACGCGCGCCTGAAACGGGGCGACCGCAAACCAAATGACCGCCCTTCCCGGCATGACGGATGTGACGCCATGCAGGGAAGGGCGGTCCCAGGGGAAGTCGGTGAAAGGCGATCAGCCGTTCACGCAGGCGTTGCCCATGGCCGGGTTGAGCAGACCGACAACGCTCACGGTGTTGCCGCAGGCGCCGACCGGAACGTGCACCGGGACCTGGGCCACGTTGCCCGAGAGCACACCGGGCGAACCGGCGGCGGCACCCTGCGCACCGCTGTCGGCGGCGGCGATACCGGCAGAGCCCGCGACAGCGGCGGCGGCAACGGTGGAGAGGACAAAAGCCTTCGCGGTACGCGACATGGACAAACACTCCTTGATCAGGCGTTTCAGAGGTCGGACGTGACTGTCCGGCCCGCTGCTTCAACGGAAGCGATGGCCGCCAGGTTGTGCGGCCATGAGAGTGAAAACCGGTCGGCCGATACGAATGTCAGCGCCCGGCAGCTACGGGGCTTCCCCAGGCCCGGACGGACCGAGGGGGTGGGGCCTCCCCAGGCCCGCAAGGGGCCGAGGGGGTGGGGCCTCCCCAGGCCCGCAAGGGGCCGAGGGGACGGCTGCCGGGACCACTGAAATCGCGTCAGGCGTTCTGGCAGACGCCACCGGAGACCGGGTTGAGCAGACCGACAACGCTCACGGTGTTGCCGCAGACACCAACCGGAACGTGGACCGGGACCTGTGCGGTGTTGCCGGACAGGACCCCGGGCGAACCCTCGGCAGCACCGGTCGCACCGCTGTCGGCGGAGGCCACTCCCGCGCCACCGAAGACCAGCGCGGCCCCGGTGCCTGCCAGCATGACCGACGTGGCGATTCGCTTCATTTTCCTGATTTCCTTTCGGGGTAACCGATGAGGGCAATTCACTCAACGACGGCATCCACCGGCGGATACGGGAGAACCACGAATGGGTTAACCCGGCGGGCCTTCCCCATGCGGCGCAGCGACGCCTGCGCCGTTCGGTGTGAGAATTCCGTTAGAATCACCCATGCGCCCGACAACCGGCCCGAGCGCGAATACGTAAATACGTGAAATACCGGGCCGCCCTTTCGGGACATCCGGCATTCACCATCCGACATTGGTCATATGCTCGGATCGGAGATCCCGTGCTGTCGTCATCCTCTCCAACGGGTCCGCCCGGCCTTTCCGGTACCGCCCGTCCGCCCGGACCGCCCCGCCGCGAACCGGCGGCCGTGCTCCATGTCGTGCAGGCAGCCGACGGAGGAGCCGCGCGGGTGGTCGCCGCTCTGGTGGCCGATCAGGTCCGCGGGGGGCTGCGGGTGGCCGTGGCCTGCCCCGACGGCGGCGGGCTCGCCCGCGCCGCGCGCGGGCTCGGCGCCGAGGTCCACCGCTGGCGGGCGGGCAGCGGACCCGGCCCGCTGCTGCTGCCCGAAGTCGGCCGGCTGGCGCGGCTGGTGGCCCGGGTGCGCCCGGCGATCGTGCACGCGCACAGCGGAAAGGCGGGACTGGCGGCGCGGCTCGCGGTACGGGGCCGAATCCCCACGGTGTTCCAGCCGCACGCCTGGTCGTTCGAGGCGGCCGGCGGCGTCACGGCCGGTCTGGCCCGGCGCTGGGAGCGGTACGGGGCCCGCTGGACGGACCGTGTGGTGTGCGGCAGCGAGGCGGAGCTGCGTACCGCGGAGCGTGCCGGTGTACGGGCCCGCTGGACCGTGATTCCCAACGGCGTGGACACCGAGCACTTCCGGCCCACCCCCGACGGCAGGCCGCGCGTGCTGCCGCCGCTGGTCTCGGATCTGCCCCCGTCCGCGCCGCTCGTGGTGTGCGTGGGCAGACTGTGCCTCCAGAAGGGACAGGACGTACTGCTCACCGCCTGGCAGCAGGTGCTGCGCAGGCTGCCCAACGCCTGTCTGGTCCTGGTCGGCGACGGCCCGGAGGCCGAATGGCTGCGGCTGTCCGCTCCCGCCTCGGTGCGTTTCGCCGGTGCCGTGGCGGACCCGGTGCCCTGGTACCGGGCAGCCGATCTGGTCGTGGTGCCGTCCCGCTGGGAGGGCATGGCACTGACACCGCTGGAGGCGATGGCCTGTGCCCGCCCGGTGGTCGTCACGGATGTCGGCGGCGCGCGCGAGAGCCTCCCACCGGGACACGCCCTGTTCTGTCTGACACCACCCCAGGACCCTTACGCGCTGGCCACCGCCATGGCGGACCTGCTGCTGAACGCACCGCTGCGGACGACCCTGGGGCGCCAGGGGCATCTGCACGTCCTGTCCAGCCACAACGCCAGCTCCACCGCGCAAGCGGTCGCGGACGTCTACCGCCAGCTTGTGCCCTGACGTCTGACACCCCGGCAGACGGCGACGTGACCCGCCCGGAGCCCGGAGACGTTCACCGGCCGGGAGAGTCGAGGGGGGACTCTCCCGGCCGGGAGTCACGCGAAGAGGAAGGAAGCGCGGTGGAAGGACAGAGGGAAGAGGAAGGAAGAGAAAGCAGGGCTGTTACGAGGGCGTGGCCCGGTCTCAGCTCAGCGGCGCCCGCCGGCCATGCCGCGCCGGTACAACACACCGCCGCCGACCAGCAGGGCCATGGCAGCGGCCCCGGTGGCAAGCGAACCCGCACCCATACCGGTCTCGGCAAGCTGCGGGGAGTGGACGGCGCCCGCGACCTCGCTGTCATCCGCCGGCCCACCGGGCTGCGGCAGGACCTGGGCCACCGGCGTCAGCGGCGTGTTCCCCGGCTCCTCGCCGGGAGGCGTGCCCGGCTCCTCCCCGTTCACGCAGGAGTTGCCGGTCACCGGGTTCAGCAGGCCGACCACATCGATGGTGTTGCCGCAGACGTTGACGGGGGCGTGGACAGGGACCTTGACGTTGTTGCCCGACAGCACACCCGGGGAGCCCACGGTGTCGCCCGAGGCCTCGGAACCGGACAGCCCCTGTGCCGAGCGGTTCGCGCAGG
Organism: Streptomyces sp. NPDC127084; assembly: GCF_042724175.1. Classification (NCBI taxonomy): domain Bacteria; kingdom Bacillati; phylum Actinomycetota; class Actinomycetes; order Kitasatosporales; family Streptomycetaceae; genus Streptomyces; species Streptomyces sp. NPDC127084. Next base: position 47,898 of record NZ_JBHXFA010000013.1, on the reverse strand, counting down.
CGCTGCCGAACGCCGGGTTGAGGGCTCCGATGACGTTCACGGAGTTGCCGCAGACGTTGACCGGAACGTCCACGGGCACCTGGACGCTGTTGCCCGACAGCACCCCGGGGGAGCCCTGGGCGTCCCCGTCGGCCTGGGAGGCGGCGCTGGCGTACGCACTGTTCAGGGACAGAATGCCGGTGGCCGCCGCGGCCGTCAGGATTCCCTTGGTGATGACCTGTCGCTGTCGCATCTCGTTGTCTTCCCGCTGTTGGTTCGAAGGCCGGTCCTCTGGGGGCCAGCCCCGCGGAACGCCACACACACCCGCGCAGAGGGCCCCCCCGCGCCCCCCGCCGCACCGAGAAAA
>NZ_JBHXFA010000013.1:39785-47542 GCF_042724175.1 Streptomyces sp. NPDC127084 | reverse complement strand
GGGATTCCCTTGCTGGGTCGCCGCGGGGTGGCGCGCCCCGGGCGGGGCGGGCCCCGCCGGGGGCCGCCCCCCCCCCCCCCCGGCGGATCAGGGCCCGGCAGGGCCGCCAGGCCGCGTGACGAGCTCTTTCGTCAGCCGTTCATGCAGGCGTTGCCCGCGGCCGGGTTCAGCAGGCCGACGACGCCCACCGAGTTGCCGCACACGCCGACCGGAACATGCACGGGCGCCTGGATCGTGTTGCCGGACAGCACACCCGGGGAGCCGACGGAGGCTCCGGTCGCACCCGAGTCGGCGACGGCGGGAGAAGCGATTCCCATGGCCAGCACGGCCCCGGCGAAAAGTGTGGCTGTCTTCCTGTGCTTCATGTGGATTCCTTTGGATTCTTAGCCCTTGGATGGACCCGGCTCAAGCGAATGCCGACGGCGAAGCCGTCAACGCACTGCCAACGAGCGGCTACCGGTGAAGAAACCCTCGCCCCGTCAATTCCACACGTCTGCCCGGCGGTCATATTTCCGCTCGGCATATTGACGCCAGGGAGGCCCGTCCTCCGCTACCCATGAACTTGTTCCGCGTGGTTGATTCAACGCGCGCATTCGGGTTCTGGTTTCCCGAATTCACCCGAATGGCCGGACGGCGCGGCGGCGGACGGGCACTGCGGTGGACGGGAACCGCTACCAGCGCGGCCAGCAGGAGCGCGAGACGATCGTCGTCCATTCCTGGTCGGGCCCTGGGACGGCCTTGCCCTGGGCGGACCACTGGGCGAGCAACGACGCGTAGATGGGCTCCGGGCTCCACTCTCCCCCGCCCTGCACCGCGCCGGTTCCCGCGCCTGCTCTCGCCGCCCCGGCTCCTGCCCCCGGCTCCCTGCGGCTCGCCGGAATCAGCCCCTGCCGTTCCCAACGGCCCTTCTGCTCCGTCATGCACCCAATATCCCGTACTGGCGCATTCAATGAAGCGAAATCAGCGGCGTTTCACCGCACGCAGTACGACGAACTTGGGATTCCCGGTGACGGTTTCGCAGTTGCCGAAGAGCCGGCGCAGTCTGGTGTGGTAGCCGAGGTGGCGGTTGCCGACCACCCACAGTTCGCCGCCGGGGCGCAGCGCGGCTCGGGCGCCGGTGAACATCCGCCAGGACGTGCTGTCGGTGAGGGCGCGGTGGGTGTGGAACGGCGGGTTGTTCAGCACCAGGTCGACCGAGGCGCGCTCGATGCCCGCGAGCCCGTCGCCGACGAGGAACTCGGCCCTGGCGCCGGGGCCGGTATTCGCCCGGAAGGTGGCCTCGGCGGATGCCACGGCCTGGAAGGACTCGTCCGTGAACACCACGTGCGCCTCGGGGTTGGCGACCGCCGCCGCCGTACCGACCACGCCGTTTCCGCAGCCCAGGTCCACGACTCGGACCGGTCCCCGCCGCTCGGGCAGATGCTGGAGGAAGAACCGGGTGCCGATGTCGAGGCGGTCGGCGCAGAAGATGCCCGCGTGGTTGGTGACAGGGCGGCCGGACATGACGCCGATGTCCGGGGGCAGCTCGTAGCGGCGCGGCCAGGTCGTACCGGCCGCCGGGTCCGAGCCCGGGTTCGGTGCGGCGACCAGGGCCGGGTCCGGGGTGGTGAAGATCAGCCGTGCCTTCTTCACCGCGAGCGAGGTCCTGGTCGGTCCGATGATCCGCTCGAACAGCTTCAGCGTGGAGGTGTGGATCTCGGTCACCATGCCCGCCCCGACCACGAGGGTGTCCGCGTGGAGGCGCGGGGCGAGCCGCTGGAGCTGGTCTTCGAGGAGTGCGAGGCTCTTCGGCACGCGTACCAGCAGCACGTCGACACGGTCCGGTGGCGTCTCCTGTGTCGTCAGCAGCCGTACGCCGGCGAGCTGCGCGGCGGACCGGTTGCGGGCGAGGTTGGCGCGGGTCGCCTGCTGGGTGAGGTACGAGTCGGTGATCTGCGCCGGTCCGTGTACGGCGAGCGCGGTGGTGAGGGCGCCCCAGCGGTCGCCCAGGACGGCCATGGTGCCGCCGATGGCGCCGGGGCCCGCGCGTTCCGCGAGTTCTTCGAGGTGCCGCAGCAGGTACTCGTCGGCGGCGTCCCAGGCGCGGAGCTGGTCACGGGGGTCCTCGGGGTAGCGGGTCAGCCCGAGGTCGCCCCATGACGTGGTGAACGTGTTCATCGTCCTCCCAGGCTACGCGGCCTTTCGGGACAGCTCCGCGGCGCCGAAGGAGACGTCGAAGCGGTCGCACCAGATGCTGACGCTCGTGTACTTCGACAGATCGACGTCGGCGGGCACGTCGTAGTTCTGGTCGCCCTTGTTGCCCTTGAGCTTGCCGAGGCTGACATACGCGCCGTCATCGAAGACCCGCCAGCCCGCCGTCCCCTCCTTGACCGGAGCATCGGTCAGCCAGACCCGCAGGTCAGGGCCGTTGCTGGTGTCGAGGCCCTCAAGGCGGAGCACTCGGCTGCCGTCGGCGAGCCGGACGATCCTGACCTTGCCCTCGGTGGTGTGCTCATGGCTGATGAACGTGCCGGTGGCGAGTACCTGGGGCTCCGCGGGTGCGGACGGCACGCCGGAGCCGGTCCCGTCCGCCGCCGCCGACGGCACGGCCTGCGGGAGCTCCTCCCGTACGGTCTCGTCCACGAACAGCTTCCACGGCTGGAACCAGTACACCCCGAAGGCCAGGGCCACGGCGACGACCACCAGTACGACCCTGACCACCGGCTTCTTCAGCACAGACGTTCTCATGCCCCCATTGAAGCCCAGGCGGGGCGGCAAATGGGGGTTCGGCCGATAAGGAGATCCCCAACGCGGCCGGGAGGGTACGGCGGCCCTCCCCGCCGGCGTAGGTGTCCTGCTAGTCCTGCTCGCCTTCCAGGTCGCTCTCCGTCTCGAGGAACACCTGGCGCAGCGCCTCGATGACGGCCGGGTCGGGCTTCTCCCACATACCCCGGGACTCCGCCTCCAGCAGCCGCTCGGCGATCCCGTGCAGCGCCCAGGGGTTGGCCTGCTGGAGGAACTCCCGGTTCTCCGGGTCCAGGACATAGGCCTCGGTCAGCTTGTCGTACATCCAGTCGGCGACAACCCCGGTGGTGGCGTCGTAGCCGAACAGGTAGTCGACCGTCGCGGCGAGCTCGAACGCGCCCTTGTAGCCGTGGCGGCGCATCGCCTCGATCCACTTGGGGTTGACGACCCGGGCGCGGAACACCCGCGAGGTCTCCTCCACCAGGGTGCGGGTGCGGACCGTCTCGGGGCGGGTCGAGTCGCCGATATACGCCTCGGGGGCCGTACCGCGCAGAGCGCGGACCGTGGCCACCATGCCGCCGTGGTACTGGAAGTAGTCGTCGGAGTCGGCGATGTCGTGCTCGCGGGTGTCGGTGTTCTTGGCCGCGACCGCGATCCGCTTGTACGCCGTCTCCATCTCCTCGCGCGCCGCGCGCCCTTCGAGCCCGCGGCCGTACGCGTAACCGCCCCACACCGTGTACACCTCGGCGAGGTCGGCGTCGGTACGCCAGTCGCGGGAGTCGATGAGCTGGAGCAGACCGGCGCCGTACGTACCGGGCCGGGAGCCGAAGATACGGGTGGTGGCGCGGCGCTCGTCGCCGTGTTCGGCCAGGTCCGCCTGGGCGTGTGCCCGGACGAAGTTGACGTCGGCGGGCTCGTCCAGCGAGGCGACCAGCCGGACCGCGTCGTCGAGCAGCCCGATGACATGCGGGAAGGCGTCCCGGAAGAACCCGGAGATGCGCAGGGTGACATCGACTCGGGGGCGGCCCAGCTCGGCGGCCGGGATCGGCTCGATGCCGTTGACCCGGCGCGAGGCCTCGTCCCAGAGCGGGCGCACACCGAGCAGCGCCAGCGCCTCGGCCACATCGTCGCCCGCGGTGCGCATCGCGCTCGTACCCCAGAGGGAGAGGCCGACGGAGGTGGGCCATTCGCCGTTGTCGGTGCGGTAGCGGGTGAGCAGCGAGTCGGCGAGGGCCTGGCCGGTCTCCCAGGCCAGGCGGGACGGCACCGCCTTGGGGTCGACGGAGTAGAAGTTGCGGCCGGTCGGCAGCACGTTGACGAGGCCGCGCAGCGGGGAGCCGGACGGGCCTGCCGGGACGAAGCCGCCGTTCAGGGCGTGGACGGCGTGGTCGAGCTCGTCGGTGGTGGCGGCGAGACGCGGGACGACCTCGCGGGCGGCGAAGCCGAGGATGTCGGCCACCGCCTGGCCGTGGCCCTCGGCGACGGCGGCGACGGCGGCCGGGTCCCAGTCGGCCTCCTCCATGGCCTCGACCAGGGCGCGGGCCGCGGCTTCGGCCTCGTCGGCGGTCCTGCGGGTGGCGGCCGACTCGTCCAGGCCGAGCGCCTCGCGCAGTCCGGGCAGGGCGGTCGTACCGCCCCAGATCTGCCGGGCGCGCAGGATCGACAGCACCAGGTTGACCCGCTCGGGTCCGGTGGGCGCGCCGCCCAGGACATGCAGACCGTCGCGGATCTGCGCGTCCTTGACCTCGCACAGCCAGCCGTCGACATGCAGCAGGAAGTCGTCGAAGCCGTCGTCGTCCGGCCGCTCCTCCATACCGAGGTCGTGGTCGAGCCTGGCGGCCTGGATCAGGGTCCAGATCTGGGCGCGGATGGCCGGGAGCTTCGCCGGGTCCATGGAGGAGATCTGCGCGTACTCGTCCAGGAGCTGCTCCAGGCGCGCGATGTCGCCGTACGAGTCGGCGCGGGCCATCGGCGGCACGAGGTGGTCGATGAGCGTGGCGTGGACGCGGCGCTTGGCCTGGGTGCCCTCGCCCGGGTCGTTGACCAGGAAGGGGTAGATCAGTGGCAGGTCGCCGAGCGCGGCGTCGGGGGCGCAGGCGGCGGACAGGCCCGCGTTCTTGCCGGGCAGCCACTCCAGGTTGCCGTGCTTGCCGAGGTGGATCATCGCGTCGGCGCCGAAGCCGCCGTCGGCGTGCCGGGCGGCGATCCAGCGGTAGGCGGCGAGGTAGTGGTGCGAGGGCGGCAGATCGGGGTCGTGGTAGATGGCGATCGGGTTCTCGCCGAAGCCGCGCGGCGGCTGGATGACGATCAGCAGGTTCCCGCGGCGCAGCGCGGCGAGCACGATGTCGCCCTCGGGATTGCGGCTGCGGTCGAGGAACATCTCGCCGGGCGCCGGGCCCCAGTGCCGCTCGACCTGCTCTCGCAGCTCGGCGGGAAGGGTGGCGTACCAGCGCTTGTAGTCGGCGGCGGGGATGCGGACCGGGTTGCGGGCGAGCTGCTCCTCGGTCAGCCAGTCCTGGTCGTGGCCGCCGGCCTCGATCAGCGCGCGGATCAGCTCGTCGCCGTCGCCGGATTCCAGGCCCGGGATCTCCTCGGTGCCGAAGTCGTAGCCCTCGGCGGTGAGTCGGCGCAGCAGGGCGACGGCGGATGCCGGGGTGTCGAGTCCGACCGCGTTGCCGATACGGGAGTGCTTGGTGGGGTAGGCCGAGAGCACGAGCGCGAGGCGCTTGTCCGCGTTGGGGATATGGCGCAGCCGGGCGTGGCGTACGGCGATCCCGGCGACGCGGGCGGCACGCTCGGGGTCGGCGACGTACGCCGGGAGGCCGTCCTGGTCGATCTCCTTGAAGGAGAACGGGACGGTGATGAGGCGGCCGTCGAACTCGGGGACGGCGACCTGGCTCGCGGCGTCCAGCGGGGAGAGGCCCTCGTCGTTCTCCTCCCAGGCGCTGCGCGAGCCGGTCAGGCACAGCGCCTGGAGTACGGGCACGTCGAGCGAGGCGAGCGCGCCCGCGTCCCAGGCTTCGTCGTCCCCACCGGCCTGGGCCTCGGCGGGCTTGGTGCCGCCCGCGGCGAGGACGGTGGTCACGATGGCGTCGGCGCCGCGCAGCCGGTCGAGCAGTTCGGGCTCGGGGGCGCGCAGCGAGGCAACGTAGAGCGGCAGGGCCTGGCCGCCTGCGTCCTCGATGGCGTCGCAGAGGGTGCCGACGAAGGCGGTGTTGCCGCTCATGTGGTGGGCGCGGTAGTAGAGCACGGCGACGGTGGGCCCCGCTGTGCCGGCGGCTTTCACCTCACGCTCCAGCGGTCCCCAGGTGGGCGCGGGCGCCGGGGGATCGAAGCCGTGGCCCGTCAGCAGCACGGTGTCGGACAGGAAGCGGGCGAGCTGCTCCAGGTTGTCCGGGCCGCCGTGGGCGAGGTAGGCGTGGGCTTCGGCCGCGATGCCGATCGGGACGGTGGAGGCCTCCATCAGCTGGGCGTCGGGGGCCTGTTCACCGCTGAGGACGACCACCGGCCGGTCCTGCGCCAGCAGTACGTCCAGGCCCTCCTGCCAGGCGCGGATGCCGCCGAGCAGCCGTACGACGACCAGCTCGGTGCCGTCCAGCAGGCCGGGAACGTCGTCCACCGGGAGCCGGGAGGGGTTCGCGAAGCGGTAGGCGACCGGGCCGTCGGAGGCGCGGGCGCTGAGCAGGTCGGTGTCGGAGGTCGACAGCAGCAGGATCGTCGGCGCATCCGCCGTGTTCGCGTGCGGCGTCGTCTTCGCGTGCGTCATCGCGTGCACAGGCCTTCCTCGGGGTTTCCGCGCCCCGGGTGGTCGTGGTCGGCGGGAGTTCCTGACTCGCCTGGCCGCCGCTCGCAGCGGGCCTGGCTCACAGTGGCGGGACCGCGCCGGATTTACACCGGGCTTCCTCCCCGGGGCCCTGAGACCCCATGCCGCCTGAATAGTAGAGGCTGCCCCCGGAACGCACGGCGGCTGCCCGGAACGACGTGGGTATGCTCGCCGCCATGCCGCCCACACCCACAAGCCCCGCGGACCCGGGCGAACCTCGCATACGGGACCGGGGTGACGCCTGCCCCGGGGCGCTGCGGCTGCATGCGGCGGATGACGGGCGACTGGCCCGACTCCGGCTACCCGGTGGACTTTTGACGGAGTGTCAACTCGATGCGCTGGCCACCGCGGCGGACGGGCTGGGCGACGGATCGCTCAGTGTCACCTCCCGGGGCAATGTGGAGCTGCGCGGTCTCTCGGACGCCTGCGGGGCGCCGCTCGCGGCGCTGCTGCGGGATGCCGGGCTGCTGCCGTCCGAAACGCATGAGCGGGTACGCAATGTGGTGGCCTCGCCGCTCGCGGGACTGGACGGACTCGGCTGCGCCGACGTGCAGTTGTGGGCCCGTGAGCTGGACGCGCTGCTGTGCGGGACCGAGTGGGCCGCGGGACTTTCGGGCCGCTTCCTGTTCGCCCTGGACGACGGGCGGGGCGATGTGGCGCGGCTCGGCGCGGATGTGACGTTGCTCGCAGAGCGGGGCGGGGCGGCCGTGCTGCGGATCGGACACCGCCTCGCCTTCCGTGTGGCGGGTGCCGACGCGCCGCGCGCGGCCCTCGCCGCGGCGGAGGCGTTCCTGGCGGCGGCGGCCGAATCGGGTACGGGCGCCTGGCGCGTACGGGAGCTGCCGGATGGGCAGCACCTCGCGGTGGGCAAGCGGCTGGAGCGGGCGGGAGTGGCGGCGGTGCCGGTACCGGCACCGGTTCGGGGGACGCCCTCCTGGTGCCCTGCGGCCCTGAGCCACTCCGACGCCCACCAGGCGGACGGCGACCGTCCCCGCCCGGCGCCCGTGCGCTCCGGCGGCGCGGCACGGGAGGCCGACGGCTCCGGGCCCATGGGTCCGCTGCCCGGGATCGTGGCGGGCCCGCGCGGCTGGGCGGTGTCGGTGGTCGCGCCGCGCGGGCGGGGGGCCCCCCCCCCCCCCCCCCGGGGGCCGCCGCGCCCCCCCCCCCCCCAACCCGCTCACACACAAGGGCGCGCGCGGGGGGGCGCGGG